>DASSBI010000134.1:0-2322 GCA_035698965.1 Gaiella sp.
GAAGCATGGGTTGTCCCGGCGGAGCGCGTCGGCGAGGGCTTGCTGCCATTCGCTCGACGACATCCACGCCGCGTAGCTTCGGAACGCGGGAACGCGGAGGCATCCGAATCGGTCCTCCCCGGGAACGCCCGAACGTCGGCCACCGAGATCCGGCGCGTGCACGTACGCGATCGAAGCGGACTCCAGCTCGACGGCGAGTGCGCCCTGGCTGAATTGCGGATTGCGTCGTGACCCGGGGAAGCGGCGGACGTCGACCAGTGTCTCGACACCGGCCTCGTGCAGGGTCGCGACCAGCTCGTCCGCACTCCTCGTGCCGTGGCCGATCGTCGAGACGCGCATCCAGCAACGAGGCTAACGCCGGCTGGACCTCTCCGGTCGCGGAGGCCGGCAGCGTGGAACGACGATCCGGCGGGGGCCTGCAGCGTGGGGTCGTCTCGTACGTGCGATGGAGCCGCGACCCGATACCCGGACCGTGAGGGCGATGCGACACTCGGGCGAATGAGGGCTGCGTCGCCGACAGGCGACGCGTCGTCCCGAACGACCGACTCCGGGCCGGCAGCGCTCCTTGTCTCGGTCGTCGCACGTAACTGGCCGTCGAGCGAGTCGTCGTCGACACGTTCGCCGAACCGAAAGACACGAGGAGGGAACGATGCCCATCGCTCAACGAGAAGCAGAAGTCGTCTGGGAGGGGAACCTGGCACGCGGGAGCGGCAGTCTCACCTCGGGAAGCCGCGTCCTCGACGGCTCCCCGGTCACGTGGGCCGCTCGCACCGAGGCGCCGAACGGAAAGACGAGCCCCGAGGAGCTCGTCGCGGCTGCCCACGCAAGCTGTTTCGCAATGGCGCTCGCGCTCGTTCTCGGGAAGGCAGACGCGACGCCCGAGCAACTCGTCGTGCGTGCCCTCTGCACGTTGGACGAGGTCGCCGGAGCGC
Source organism: Gaiella sp. (assembly GCA_035698965.1). GTDB lineage: Bacteria > Actinomycetota > Thermoleophilia > Gaiellales > Gaiellaceae > Gaiella. Next base: position 933 of record DASSBI010000134.1, read on the forward strand.
CTCGGATCACGCGCTCCGCGCTCGAGGTACGTGGGCGCGTGTCAAATCTTGCCGAGGGTGCCTTCGCCGAGGCAGTCGACGAGGCGAGTCGGCTCTGCCCCGTCTCGAATGCCCTGACCGGGAACGTTGAGATCACCGTCGACGCGACGTTCGAAGGTTCGGGGGCGAAGACGCGGGAACTTGTCGACTCGTAGCTTCGTTCTCCGGCCCGCACCGCCGTTTCGGCTCGACCTCACCGTGTGGGCGCTGCGCAGGCGCACGCAGAATGCGGTCGATCGGTGGGAACGCCAGCGCTACCGGCGTGCGCTCGTCTTCGACGACGCCCTGCTCGAGCTGTCGGTTGCCCAGTCAGCACCGGCTGAGGCACCGCAGCTCGAGGTCGGCCTGCGAGGCCCGCGCCTGACGCCCAGCGCGGTGGATGCCGCACGTTCGGCGTTGACGAGGATGCTCGGCCTTCACGTCGATCTCTCCGGGTTCTATGCGCGGGCCGCCCACGACCAGGTGCTGCGCGAGCTGGCCGACCGCTACCGGGGCGTCAAACCGCCGCGGTTTCCGACCGTGCTCGAGTGCCTGCTCAACGCGGTCGCCTGCCAGCAGCTCTCGCTCGAGGCCGGCCTGACACTGCTCAGCCGGCTTGCCACGACGGCCGGGCGTGCCACCAGCGCCCTGCACGCATTCCCGGAGCCGGCGGACGTCGTCGGCCTCTCGCGGTCGGCCCTGCAGGCGCTGGGCTTCAGCGCCCACAAGTCCGAGACGATTCACGAGCTCGCCGAGGCTTCGGTGGCCGGCGAGCTGACGCTCGAGACGCTCGAGCCGCTGGACGACGCGTCGGTCGTCGAGGCGCTCGTCCGCCGACGCGGTATCGGCCGCTGGAGTGCCGACTACGTGCTGCTTCGCGGGCTGGGGCGGCTTCATGTCTTTCCGCAGAGCGATGTCGGCGCGCTGAACGGCCTGCGGAGCTTCCTCGCCACCGCAGGACGCGACGAAGACCCCCGTTCTGCGCTCACCCGATGGGCGCCCGACGCAGGGCTCCTGTATTTCCACCTCTTGCTGCGCGGACTCGAGCAGCGAGGGCACGATCTGGCACTCCCCGCGAGCCCTCGACAGGCCGCATCGCCTCGAAATAGAGCGGTCGCCGATAGCCACGACAGCGGGTCGGCGGTAGCCTCGGCAGCGAGGGAACGATGTCGGGAGACGACATGACCATCGGTCGTTCCGGCGATCTGGGGCGCCGTGTCGCGGAGCGTCGGCGGGAGGTTGGCTTGACTCGCGACGAGGTCGCGTTGCGGGCGGGGATGCACAGCGGCTACCTCGACTACCTCGAGCAGAGCCCGGACGCCGCGATGACGGCTGGCGCCCTCCTGCGTTTGGCGGCTGCGCTGGAGACGAC
>DASSBI010000135.1:0-4497 GCA_035698965.1 Gaiella sp.
TCGTCGTCCGTCCCGCCCGACGCGACGAACCGAACCGCCCCGTAGACCTCGCCGCGTTGAACGTGCTTGACGACGCTCATCCGCTCGTCCTCCGATCGGTGTCCAACGACGCCTGTCCGGGACATGGAGATCTTCTCGTACGACGTCCGGGCGGATTGTGAGAATCGTCACATCGAAGGGCGTTTGCTGACCGCCCGGTAATCGGAGGGCTCACTTCTGGCGCTCGAGCGCGCCGGGAGACACGCGGAGGACGTACCCGCGGCCCTGGCGGCGGAGAAAGCCGTCCTGCTCCAGCGCGTCCACGGCGCGCGTCACCGTTTCGCGTGTAGAGCCGATCATCTCTGCGAGCAACTCGTGCGTGACCGGCAACTTCAGAACAACGCCATCGCGGCCGACTCGCCCATGATCCTCCGCCAGCTGAAGCAGCTTCTCGCGGAGCCGGTCGACGTGGTGCGAGCTCGCCAGCGCCAGGATCGTTCTCTGCTTCTGTCGCACGGTCGCCTCGATGCCGCGAAGGAGCGCCTGCGCCGCGCCTGGCAGCTCGAGCAGCTGTTCATGGATGTCGACGGTGATCACCGTCACACGTGAGTCGACGAGCGCCACGATGTCCTGGCTCGGCGCGATGAACGGGAGAAACGTCCCGGCGCCTCCGTGACAGATCACGGCGCCGCGACCGGAGGCGGGATCGGTTGCCCGGAGGATCACAAAGCCCTCTTCGACGACCAGGATCCGCGCGTTGGGAAACGCGGAGACGCTTCGCACCGCACCGCTCCGGAGCTTTGCCTGCGGGGCTAGCGCCAACAGCTCGTGCGCAGCCACGCTCTGGTCCTGCTGCAACGCTTCGAGCACGATGCTCGGAGCACGCCCATCCCCCGAGACCGACTTCACGGCGTTCTCGACTTTCCGCATGCCCGCGAGCTCCTTGGTCGCACACTTGTTGGTGTGGGGCGGCGAAGGTTTCTTACCAAGACGTCAGCCGGCGACGCGCCGGCGCGCGGCCGTTCGCCGAGGCCGACGTAACAGGCCGGAAACGGGTGCGGCGATCCGGCGACCTCTACGGCGGAGTGGGGTCGCGTCTGACGGGCGATGGAGCCACGACCCGATACCGGGGCCGGCAGGACGGTGCCACACTCGAGCGAGAGAATGTTGCTTCGCCGAACCGAAGGACAGGAGGAGGGAACGATGCCGATTGCTCAACGAGAAGCAGAGGTCGTCTGGGAGGGGAGCCTGGCGCGTGGGAGCGGCAGCCTCACCTCGGGAACCCGCGTGCTCGACGGCGCCCCGGTCACCTGGGCCGCTCGCACCGAGGCGCCGAACGGAAAGACGAGCCCCGAGGAGCTGATCGCGGCTGCCCACGCAAGCTGTTTCGCGATGGCGCTCTCGCTCGTTCTCGGACAGGCGAACGCGACGCCCCAGCAACTCGTCGTGCGTGCCGTCTGCACGTTGGACGAGGTCGCCGGAGTTCCTCGGATCACCCGCTCCGCGCTCGAGGTACATGCACGGGCCACCAACCTTGCCGAGGCTGTCTTCGCCGACGCGGTCGACGAGGCGAGTCGGCTCTGTCCCGTCTCGAACGCGCTGACCGGGACCGTGGAGATCTCCGTCGAGGCGACGCTCGAAGGCTCGGAGGCGAAGACGGCTGAGGTTGTCGGCACGTAGCGTCGCCCTCCGTCGCCGGATGCGCGTCTCGACGATCGGCCACGGCACGAGGAGTGCGGATGAGCTGGTCGTGACCCTGCACGAGGCGGACGTCGAAACCTTGGTCGACGTCCGCCGCTTCCCCGGATCGAGGCGCAACCCGCAGTTCAACCAGGCGGCACTCGCAGCCGAGCTGAACCGCGCCGCTATCGCCTACGTGCACGCGCCGGAGCTCGGCGGTCGTCGTTCGGGCGTCCCCGGAGAAGACCGATTCCCATGCCTACGCGTTCCGGCGTTCCGAAGCTATGCGGCGTGGATGTCGTCGAGCGAATGGCAACAAGCCATCACCGACGCGCTCGGTCGGGACAACCCATGCTTCATGTGCGCCGAGACCCTGCCCTGGCGCTGCCACAGACGACTCATCGCCGACCTGCTCGTGGCACGAGGGGTCGAGGTCGTCCACTTGCTCGGACCGGGCGCCACCGTGGAGCAGCGACCGTTCGCCGAGTCAGAGGTCCGCGACGGTCGGCTCTACCTCTGCGGAGCGCTCGTTGTCTAGCTCGCCCTCGATGAGCGGACGATCATGCAACGGTGCCTTGGCGGATGCGGCGGCCGGAGATCTCCTCGGCTTCGATGCGAATGAGCGCTTCACGGCGGCCGCCCGGCCAGGGGTCGATACCGAGGTCCGCGAACTGCTCCAGTTCCGTGGGATCGACGATGAGCCTGGCCCGCCCTGTGACGAGCACGCTCCAGCCCTCGCTCATCGGCTCGTCGATCTGGTCGACCTCGAGGCTGACGGTTGTCCCTGCGGCCGCGGCGAGCACGCCCTTCGGGCGGGTACGGAAGAGCACGTCGCCGTCGAGGTAGTGGAAGTTGACGGGCAGCGCCACCGGGCCCCGAGGCGCGAGGAAGACGAAGCGACCGACGCCGCCGCCGGCGAGATGCAGCTCGCACTCCTCGCGGGTGAGGACGTCGAGATGAGGGTGAGGACCGGCCCGCCCCGGCCCCGGCGGCCGGTCGACGTGACCGCCCGTCAAGAAGTCGGCTGTGGTCTCGAGCGCTGCCGCGAGGCGCAAGAGGGCGCTCGGAGCCAGCGCGGCCGTAGGGCTGGATTCGAGGTAGTCGAGGTATTCGAGGTGCATGCCGGCTCGGAGCGCCAGATCCTCGCGAGTCAAGCCAACCTCGCGACGGCGCTCGGCGATGCGCCGCGCCAGATCGCCCGTGCGGGCCCTGCTCCTCTTCGTCGGCGCGTTCTCGGGCATGGAATCCTCGATTCCGAGGCTACCGCCGGCCCGCTTGCCCGGCGATCGGGCGGCGACCTCATTTTCTCCAATCGGCCACCAGTCGCGAAGACGCGGATTGATGCGAGACTCTCAGGGACAATATCCCTTCGAGCTTGAGAAAGGAGGGCAGTGGCCAAGACAGCCGATCGTGCGCGCGACGTGCTCGGGGACAGAGAGCATGCGCTCCGTCTGCTGCGCCTGATGTTGCTCGTCCGGCGTTTCGAAGAGCGCGCGGAGGAGCAGTACACGCGCGCACGGATCGGCGGCTACTGCCATCTGGCGATCGGCGAGGAGGCGGCGAACGTCGGCACCATCGACTGCCTCGAAGCCGACGACTATCTGTTCGTGAGCTACCGCGACCACGCCGCGGCGCTCGCCGTCGGGAGCTCGCCCGCGGCCGTGATGGCCGAGCTGTTCGGCAAGGAGACGGGTGTGGCCCGCGGCTACGGCGGCTCGATGCACCTGCTCGACGTCGAGCGTCACTTCCTGGGCGGCTGGGGCATCGTCGGCGGGCATCTGCCGATCGCGGTCGGCGCAGCGCTCGCGCTCGACTATCAGGACGCTCCCGGCGCGGTGCTCTGTCAGTTCGGCGACGGTGCCACCAACACCGGGGCCTTTCACGAAGCGCTCAACCTCGCCGCCGTCTGGCACCTGCCGATCGTCTTTCAAGTCATCAACAACCTGTACGGCATGGGCACATCGGTCGACCAGGCCTCGGCCGAGCCCGAGCTGCACAAGCGTGCGTGCGCCTACCGGATGCACGGTGAGCGAGTCGACGGGAACGACGTGCTCGCCGTCCGGGAGGCCGCCGGCCGGTTGCTCGCGCGTGCCCGGGAGGAGTCCGAGCCCGCGCTCCTCGAGACGACGACGTACCGCTACCGCGGCCACTCCGTGGCCGACGCCGGGAAGGTCTACCGCACCACCGACGAGGTCGACTCCTGGCGCGAGCGTGACCCGATCACGCGCTTCGTCGCGGTCCTGCGCGAGCACGATCTGCTCGACGACGACGAGCTCGACGAGATGCGCAAGCAGGTTTCCGACGAGGTCAGCGAAGCGATCCGCGAGGCTGCGGCCGCGCCGGCGCCCGAGCCGGACGAGCTGTACGACAACGTGTACGGCGACGAGCACTGGCGTGAGCAGTTCGACGCGATGAACACAGCGGCGCCGTTCGGCGAGCGCGAGGAGACGCGGTCCTGGCTGAGGTGACGTATCGCGAAGCGCTCAGGCGTGCGCTCGACGAGGAGCTCGAGCGCGACGAGCGCGTGTTCCTGATGGGCGAGGAGATCGGCCGCTTCGAGGGCTCGTACAAGGTCACCGCCGGCCTGTGGGCGAAGTACGGGCCGAAGCGCGTGCGCGAGACGCCGATCTCGGAGGAAGGCTTCGTCGGAGCCGGCATCGGCGCCGCGATGCTCGGCCTCCGCCCGGTCGTCGAGATCATGACGATCAACTTCATCATGGTGGCGCAGGACATGGTCGTGAACCACGCCGCCAAGATCCGCTACATGTTCGGTGGCAAGGTGGGCGTGCCGATGGTCATCCGCACGCCCGGGGGCGCGGGCGCCCAGCTGACAGCACA
>DASSBI010000136.1:0-4962 GCA_035698965.1 Gaiella sp.
GCCGGCCGCGCGCGCGGCAGCCACCGTCAGGTCGAGGAGCGGGCGCTCACCGAGCGCGAGCGGGTCGCTCGGCTGCCAGCGGACGGTCACCACCGTCTGCCGAAGCCCCAGCGACGCCATCTCGCCGTAGAAGGCCGCCCCAGCGTCCGGCGCGAACTTCCCCGTGTCGTCGTTTGCCCCGACGTCGGCGGCAGCAGCCGTGCCTGCGCATGCGAGCGCCAGCAAGACCGCCAGGACGACCGAGCGCGAGCGCGCCCTCACCCCCATCGATCGCACCTGCCGCAGACCCCCCTCGTGATGTCGTCGCCGCCAACTCCGGTGGAGCGGGGCGGGATGCTACAGGATCACGGAAGGCCCGCCAATACCGCGTCGAGGAGCACATCGGGCCCCCCGCGCACGGGGTCGGCCGCCGGTAGGCCCGTCTCGTCGGCCGCCGTTGCGACGGCCTCTCGTGCCTCGCGGTCGTCGAGACCGGCGGTGTTCAGCGCCAGCGCGGCCACGCGTGCCGGACGGCGGGGCAACGCCATCCGCTCGTGCAGCTCGACGAGCTCGCGGAGCGGCGGGATGGGATGCCCGGGCGAGCCCTCGATCTCGGTCGAGCCCGCCCGGTGACAGAGGACGAGCGCGTGCGGAACCGACCCGTGGTACAGCCCGAGCGTGACACCCGAGTACGCGGGGTGGACGAGCGAGCCCTGCCCCTCGACCCACAACAGCTCGCCGCCGCGCCGGTGTCCCTCGATCACGAGCTGCTCGGCCGCGCCGGAGATGAAGTCCGCCACCACCGCATCGACCGAGATGCCCCAGCCTGCGATCGCTATGCCCGTCTGCCCCGTCGGGACGAAGAGCGACGCGAGCCCGCGCTCCCGTGCGGCCCGGTCGAGCTCGAGCGAGACGGTCATCTTCCCGACCGCGCAGTCCGACGCGACGGTCAGGACGATCCGGGAGTCGACGTCGAGGTTCGCGCCGGTTGCGCAGTCGAGGCCCTCCGGCGGCCGGCGAAGGTCACGCAGCTCGACGCCTGCGGCGTCGGCGAGCGGGCGCAGCTCCGGATCGTCGGCGAGCATCTCGTGGAGGCCGTTCTCGATCGAGAGCCCGCTTGCGATGCAAGCGCGCAGGATGTCGCGCCACTCCGGCGGAAACCGCCCGCCCTGCGTGGCTACCCCCACGATCGCGACCTCCGGCCCGTACGCCAGGGCGCCTTCCACGTCACCGACGACGGGGACGCCCGCGTCTCTTTCGCCCACACGCGTCGAGTCGAGGATCGCGACGACGTCGTCGCGCCGGTAGCGCAGCACGCCCCGCATCGTCTTCCCGTAGTGAGGATCGGCCGAGAACCCCTCGGCGAGGATCAGGGTCCGCTCACCTGCAGCCAAGCCCCGGCTCCTCGGAGGCGACCTGGACGCCGTCGACGAACGACGGGCCTGGCGCAGGATCGTGCGCGAGCAGGAGATTCCCGTCCAGGTCGACGTGGTCGCAGAGCGGCGCAACCGCGCAGCCGGCCGCGATTCCGAGGCCGGACTCGACCATGCAACCGAGCATCACGCCGAGCCCCAGAGCGCGCGCGGCGTGCACCATCCTCGTCGCCTCGCGGATGCCGCCGGACTTCGCGAGCTTGATGTTGATCCCGTGCGCGACCTCCTGGCACGCCGCGACGTCTGCGAGCGTGTGACAGTCCTCGTCGACGTAGACGGGGATCGGCGAGCGCCGCTTCAGCTCGGCGCCGCCGCGATCGCCCTCGCGGAGCGGCTGCTCGACGTACTCGACGCCGAGCTCGGCGAGCTCGCCGACGGCGTCGAGCGCCTCGTCGGCGGTCCACCACTCGTTGACGTCGGCCTGGAGCGGGAGATCGGTCACGGCCCGGACAGCGCGGACGCGCTCCACGTCGAGCCCGTCGCCGCCGCCGAGCTTGAGCTTGAGCCGCCGGAAGCGCGGTGCGGCCTCCGCCGCCCGACGGGCCATGTCGTCCGGGTCGCCGAGCCACACCGTCCAGGACGTCGGCGGCCCGACGCGTCCCACCCCGAGCAACCGGTTGACCGTCGTCCCGAGCAGCTTGCCCTGCAGGTCGTGGAGCGCCGCGTCGAGCGCACACTTTGCGGCTTGCTCGCCGGCGATGGCGGAGAAGCGCGCGGCGATCTCCTCGAGTGCGAACGGATCGTCGCCGACGAGGTCTGCGTGCTGCTCGACGAACGCGAGCGCGGACTCCGCGGTCTCGCCGTAGCGCTCGATCGGAGCCGCCTCTCCCCTGCCCTGGATCCCGTCGTGCTCGATCGTGACGTGGACGACGTCCGCCCAGTCCTGCGACTCGCGACTGATCACGAACGTCTGCGCGAGGTAGAGGCGGACGATCTCGGCGCGGACTTCCATCGGGCGCAAACCTAGCGCCGCGCGTCGCTGCGCCGCGCGGGCGGCCCGAGCTCTTCCCCGACGTCACACCTCCGTCCCCCTGCGCGGCCTCAGGCCGTACGGCTGAGCGTCTCGCCGACTCGTCTACACTTCCGTCTCCCTGCGCGCCCGTAGCTCAGGGGATAGAGCGCGCGCCTCCGGAGCGCGAGGTCGCAGGTTCGATTCCTGCCGGGCGCATGACGAGCGCGTGGGTCACATCGGGCCAGGCAGTGACAGGAAGGGTCCGAAGCTCAGCAGTCGTAGGATTCCGGCCCTTTCGTCGTTTCGATGGGCGCGGCGATGCGGGCTCGCGACCGTGCCGAAATCGGGACTCGAGTCACGGAATCGAGTCCACGAACGATCCCGTGCCTCCACGACCGCCGCACGGGGCGACATTCTCGGTCACGATGCGGCGCGGCCGGGCTTTCTCCAGGCCGCCGCACCGGACGTTTACGGCGTCGCGGCTGTCTGACGGCGCATGTCCGGAGGCCTCGTGTCGGGCCCATGTTCGACCTGTCGTTCCTCCCTGTCGCCGCCGAGGACGTTTCGTGCGCACGGCGCACAGAGGCAAATGACCCCTTCCGGACCATCCGACTGCATGTACCACTCTTCGGCGCGTGGTGACGTGGCGGCCATCTCCACGCTGCAATGGGCGCATGTCTTCGTCGCAGCTTGTTCAGGTGGCGGATGATGGATCACAGTTGCTCACTCCTGCTGACCTCTGTTGCGCTACCCCAGGGGTGGGCCGGCAAACACGGTCGCGCCCGACCGCGGGCTGCAATCGATCGCGCGCCCGCGATCTCCTGCAGCCCTGAGCCAGGGCGTTGAGTGAGGCGGTCCCTCCTGTGTACGCTCGCAGCGTGGACACCGGTCCATCGGAGACGCGCGCATCGCGGCTGCGAGTCGGGTCGATCGTCGTCCGCTGCGTCCGGTTCCAGAAGCTGCTGGCGTTCTGGCAGGCGGCGCTCGGCTACGAGCCGCGCGAGGCGCCGCAGGACGGCTGGGTCGTGCTCACAGACCCGACGGGTACGGGCCCGAACCTCTCGCTCGAGCGCGTCGAAGCCGATCGACTGCCGCCGCTCCGCGAGCTCAGCCGGGTGCATCTCGACCTCTACACGACCGACCAGCCGGCGGAGGTCGAGCGGCTGCTCGGTCTCGGCGCGACCCGCTTCGATCGCAAGCCCGGTCCGGACGACGATTTCGTCGTTCTCGTCGACCCGGACGGCAACCGGTTCTGTGTCGTCGCGAAGACGGACGAGGCGCACGCCGGCAGCGAGGCCGCGTGACGCACGATCTGGCGCTCGCGGCGATCCGCGCCACACTCGAAGCCGCGCCCGGGCCGGTGTCGATCGCGGTCGTCGACGACCACGGCGAGGTCGTCGCCTGCCTCGCCATGGACGGCGCCGCGCGCGACACGCTCGAGAACGCGCGGCGGAAGGCCTATACCGCCGCACGGAGTGACGCGCCGTCCACCCGTGCCCTGGCCGAGAAGGTCCAGAGCTCCCCGACGGAGCTCGCAAGCTTCGACCCCGGATTCTCGTTCTTCCACGGAGGCGTGGCCGCCTTCTCCGGAGGCCGCCGCGTGGGGGCCGTGGGCGTCAGCGGGCTGCCGGGGGCAGAGGACGAGCGCCTCGCCGTGGCGGCGATCGCGGCGGCTGGGCTCGAAGCCCGCGTCTGAGACGGCCTCTCACAGCTTGACCCTGAACGTCCGCGAGAGGGCCGGTCGACCAGGCTCGAGGGTGAGCCGCACACGCGCGGTGATCCAGCCCGCAAGCCGGCCCCGGTAGCGGAACTGCACGACGCCGTTCGTCCGAGGACGCAGCGCGCGCGTTTCGGCGCGTACCGACGCGCGGGCGCCCTTGCGCACGAGCAGGACCCGGACGCGGACCGCGTCGATCGACTCCGTTACGTTGCCTCGGTTGGCAAGGACGAGCTCGAGCGTCCGTGTGCGTCCGGCGCGCCGAACGCGCAACGCTCGGATGGCGACCGACCGCACGACGCGGCCGGGCGCCCGGACGACGACGACGACGCCGATCCGCATCCGGACCGCCACACCGGCCGAGCGCCGCGGCCGCGTCGTGAAGAGGACCAGCGCGTCGTGGTCACCGGGCTCCGCGCGACCCGGCAGGCGCGACGACACGGTGAGCCACTTCGAAGCGCCGGCCGGAAGGACGAAATGCCCCGGCTGCACGGTGAGCCAGGCGGTCGCAGCGCGGGGAGCGGCTCGAGCGACGACGCGAGGCCGCCCGCGCAGGTCGAGGGAGAACCCGGCCCGGCCCACGTCGACCACGACCGCGCCGCGACCCGGATTCGTGATGCGGACGCTCGCCTTCCCCGTGCCTGCGAGCGCCACGCGGGCCGGCGTCACGGTGAGGCCGAGAGGCGGGCGGGTCGTGCCCGCGCCCGCCGGAGCGGGCACGAGCACGAGCGTGAGCGCGACGACAGCGAGGGACGTCGCGCGACTCATCGACCGATCACGGTGAACGTCACCGTTGCCGTGTAGCGCCCGGCAGGCACGGCCGGCAGTGGCGAGACGAATCCGAGCCGCGTGTCCCAGAGATCACCGGCTGCGGCGCTCCG
>DASSBI010000137.1:0-5192 GCA_035698965.1 Gaiella sp.
CGCTCGCGCTCCTCGAGCTCGACGTCGCCTTCGACGACCCGCGCTTCGTCGACGCGGCCCGCGCCGAGCTCGAGTACGAGCGGAGCTGGTTCTCCCGTGAGCACGGCAACTGGCCGGACCTCCGCGAGCTCGACCGCGCGAAGCTCGAGGAGGGTGCCCGTCCCGGCTATCCCGTCTACTGGTGCCACGGCGCCGCCGGCATCGGCCTCGTCCGACTGCGGGCGTACGCGCATACGGGCGACGAGGTGTGGCTCGCCGAGGCCGCGGCGGCGATCGACGCGGCCTCGGCGGCCATGCTGCGCGCCGTGACGCTGCCCGGCGGGGCTCCCGCCGGCCTCGACCTCACGCTCTGCCACGGCGTCGGTGCGGTCGCGGAGCTGCATCTCGTCGCCGCCGAGGCGACGGGTGACGAGGAGCACCTCGAACACGCCCGGCGCCTGGTCCGGCTCGCCGTGAGCGGCCGGGACGCCGGAGACGACGAGCTGCTCCTGCCGGAGGACATCCCGTGCGGCGTCCCCGGCGGCGGCGAGACCACGGGCCTGATGGTCGGGCTTGCCGGGATCGGCGCGCTGCTCCTGCGGCTGGAGGACCCGGCAGCGGCCCCTTCTCCGGCGCTGGTCGCCGGCTGGACGAGGTAGCTCCGCGCCCGCTCAGAACGGCGCGACGGGCGTGTCGCGCCAGACCTTCACGACGCGCGGGTCGCTCTCGAGCGCTGTCACGACCGTCTCGTTCGCGACCTTGCCGCGGACGATGTAGGTCGGCTGCGCGGAGGCCTCGCCGAGCGGCGTCGCGCCGAACTCCTCGTCGAGCGTGAACCCCTCGAGGTCGAGGCGGCGCGCAACGTCCATGGCCGCGACCGCGGACATGCCCGGCCCGGAGGCGAGCTCGACCATCACGCCCCCCGTGTCCGGAGGGGCGCCGGGGCTCTCGTCCTCCGACACCGGCTCGAGACGCGGACGCGGGTCCCACATCGCGTCGTTCGGGTTCTGCGGCATCCCTTCCCTCGAGTATAGACCCGCTCACGCGCCCCTCCGGCGGCCAGCTTGACTTGCCTCGGACGCCGTGTAACGGTGGGCTTCAAGCGACGGACGGCGGGGTGTCGGGGGTGCCTGCACAGACGCACAGGTCGCTGCGGCAGCGGGCCGCCAGGGGAGGCCCCAGCGGCCGAACGGACCGGCAGGCGCCCGCTCGGCTCGGCATCCTCGGGGGCTTCGCACTCCAGCGGGACGGCGCATCGACGCACCAGCCGCCGCATGTCCAGCGCCTGCTCGCGTTCCTGGCGCTCCAGCGCCGCCCGCTCCACCGCTCGTTCGTCTCGGGCCGCCTCTGGCCCGACCTCACGCAGGAGCACGCCTTCGGCTGCCTGAGGTCGACGCTCTGGCGGATCGGCCACTGCGGCGTGCTCGAAGCGACGCGCACCGACCTCGCGCTCGGTCCCTTGGTCGAGGTCGACGCAAAGGAGCTCGAGACGTGCGCCGAGGCGATCCTCGAGCGCGGCGGCATCGACGACGCGGCCGAGGTGCATCTGCTCGTTCACGCCACCAACCTCCTCCCGGACTGGTATGACGACTGGGTGGTCGAGGAGCGCGAGCGGCTGTCCGAGCTCCGTGTGCTCGCCCTCGAGCTCGCCGCGGACGAGCTGATCGGCGCTGGCGCCTACTGCGACGCGGCGCTCGTCGCAAAGGCGGCGGTGCGCGCCGACCCGCTGCGCGAGAGCGCGACCCGCCTGCTCATTCGCCTCCACCTCGCCACCGGCAATCCCGGCGAGGCGGTACGCGTCTACCGGTCGTTCACCGCCAGGCTCTCGCACGACCTCGAGCTCGAGCCGAGCCCGCAGATCGTCGAGCTCGTCGGCGGCCTCACCTGACGCTCCTCAGACGGCCCCCGCGAAGGTGTCGCGCAGGTAGTCGAGCCGCGCGTCCCGGTCGCGCGGCGAGCGGAGGAACCGCGCCCACGCGTCTCGTTCGTGCGCGACGACGCCCAGCTCCCAGACACAGAAGGTCGGCCGGTGCGGCCCGTCGAGCGGCCAGGGGTGGAACTCAGGGTCTGCGTCGCGGTCCTTCGCCCAGACGGTCTCCCACAGCTCGTTCTCGTTCTGCCACGTACAGAGGAGGAGGAAGTGGAAGCCCTCGCCGCAGCGGTGGAGGATTACGAACCCGAGCGTGCCGCCGAGCCTGAGCTCTCCGAGGCGCGCCGCATCGGCGAGGCCCAGCCGAGCGAGGTCCGAGACCATGGGCTCGATCGGCTCGTCCGCCGGGGCGACCTCGTACCACTTGAGCAGTGTGTCGCCGAGGGCGATGCTCTGCCCCACGCACGCGAGCTTCGGGGCGTGCAGGTAGTCGCTTCGGACGCCGGTCGCGTCCCGTTCGAGCAACGTCACTCCTGGCCTCAAGAAGTCGAAGTCCCTCGCCGTCCCCCCGGCCTGCAGCGTGTCGCTCATCGCTCGCCTCCCGTCTCGGGAATCTGCGTGGGGGACAGGCTCAAGCCTGTCCCCCACACGGTTTCTTCCCGGACGCTATCGCCGAAATAGGGCAGATCTCGCCCGCTATCCGTGGTTGACTTCGCGCATGCAGACGCCGACCGCACGACTCCTCGAGCTCCTCGAGCTGCTCCAGGCGCGCCCGCTGACGACGGGAACCGAGATCGCCGAGCACCTCGAGATCGACCGGCGCACCGTGCGGCGCTACATCGCCGCGCTGCAGGACATGGACATCCCGGTGGAGGGCCAGCGCGGGGTCGGCGGCGGCTACCGCGTGCGGCCGGGCTATCGGCTGCCGCCGCTCATGCTCTCCGACGACGAGGCCGTCGCGATCGTGCTCGGGCTGATCGCCGCGCGCCGGCAGGGGCTCGACAGCGGCGAGGGAGCGGCCGACGGCGCGCTCACGAAGATCCATCGCGTACTGCCCGACCTGCTGCGCCGCCGCGTGGAGGCACTCGAGACGACGCTCGGCTTCACCGCCTCGCCGCGCGCGGGAGCCCCGGTCGCGGGCGACACCGTGCTGCTGCTCGCCGACGCCGTCCGCCGCGGACGCCGCGTGCGCACCTCCTACAAGGCGTTCTCGGGCGAGCGGACTCGGCGCGAGCTGAGCCCGTACGGGCTCGTCGTCCATTCGGCGCGCTGGTACCTCGCCGCGCACGACCACCTGCGTGACGACCTGCGCACGTTCCGGATCGACCGCATGAGCCGCACGACGCTGCTGGACACGACGGCCGACCCGGCGCCCGAGGGGTTCGATGCCGTGGAGCACGTCAGCCGGTCGCTCGCTCGCGTGCCGTGGGGCCACGAGGTGGAGGTCCTGCTCGACCTGCCGCTCGAGCAGGCGGCGCGACGGCTGCCCGCGACGCTCGCGGAGCTCGTGGAGTCGGACGACGGTACGGTGCTGCGGATGCGCGTCGACTCGCTCGACTGGATGGCCGGCACGCTCGCGAGCCTGCGCTGCGGGTTCACCATCCTCGCTCCGGACGAGCTCCGGGCGAGCGTGCGCGAGCTGGCGTCGCGGCTCGCCGCGGTGGCATAGCCGTAAGCGGAGCGCACGCTCCGCTTCTGCTACCCTCCCCCGGTGGCGACCAGGGAACAGACGCTCCGGCGCGACGCGCAGGCGAACCGCGAGCGGATTCTCGAGGCGGCCCGCGCCGTCTTCGCCGAGGAGGGAGTCGACGCGTCGGTCGAGCAGATCGCGCAGCGCGCCGGCGTCGGCATGGGGACGCTCTACCGCCGCTTCCCGACCAAGCACGACCTCGTCGAGGCGGTCATCGCCGAGTCGCTCGACGAATTCGTCTCCGCGGCCGAGAACGGCCTCGGCGACGATGACCCGTGGACGGGATTCGCCCGGTTCGTCGAGCGCGTGCTCTCGCTCCATGCGGAGAACCGCGCCCTGCGCGAGCTGCTCGCGGGCACCGAGCACGGCGCGGCGCGCGACGAGGTCAGGCGACGCGTGCGGCCGCTCGTGCGCCGTCTCGTCGAGCGCGCGCAGGCGGACGGCTCGCTGCGCGCCGATTTCGTGCCGGAGGACATGCCGCTCGTCTTCATGACCGGCGGCCGCGTGATCGAGGCGTCGCGCTGCGTCTCGCCCGATCTCTGGCGGCGCTATCTCGGGCTCCTGCTCGACGGGCTCCGCGCCAAGGGCGCGACCCCTCTTCCCCGCGGCCCGCTCACGCGCCCGCAGATGAACAAGCTGCTCGACAGGGAGCGGCGATGAGCGAGGGCAACGGCGCGGGCACGACGCGTCCGACGGCGATCGAGATCCCCGACGAGGGGCTTCACGGCCGCGCGCTGACGACGGTCTTCGTCGCGCTGATGCTCGGCATGTTCCTCGCCGCGCTCGACCAGACGATCGTCTCGACGGCGCTGCCGACGATCGTCGGGGAGCTCGGCGGCCTCGACCACCTCTCCTGGGTCGTGACGGCCTACCTGCTGGCCTCGACGGTCTCGACGCCGCTCTACGGGAAGCTCGGCGACATGCTCGGGCGCAAGCCCGTGTTCGTCGCCGCGATCGTCATCTTCCTCGTCGGCTCGATGCTCTCCGGGCTCTCGCAGACGATGTTCCAGCTGATCCTCTTCCGCGCGCTCCAGGGGCTCGGCGCGGGCGGGCTCATCGTCGGGGCGCAGGCGATCCTCGCTGACATCATCCCGCCCCGGCGGCGCGGCCGCTACATGGGCATCATGGGGGCCGTCTTCGCCGTGTCGTCCGTCGCAGGCCCGCTGCTCGGCGGCTTCCTCGTGGACAATCTCTCGTGGCGCTGGGTCTTCTACGTGAACATGCCGATCGGGGCGCTCGCGCTCGTGATCGTGACCACGCGTCTCCACCTCCACGTCCCGCACACGCGGCACAAGATCGACTACCTGGGCGCGGGCCTCCTCGCGGGCGGGGTCGGGGCGCTGATCCTGATGACGACGTGGGGCGGCAACCAGTACGCCTGGGGCTCGCCGGAGATCATCGGCCTCGGGCTCGGCGGCGTCGCGATGCTCGTCGCCTTCATCTGGCAGGAGCGCCGCGCGGCGGAGCCGGTCATCCCGCTCCGGCTCTTCGACTCGGGCACGTTCCGGCTCGCGAGCGGGATGGGCTTCATGATCGGAATGGCGATGTTCGGGGCGATCATCTACCTGCCCCTCTTCCTCCAGCTCGTCTACGGCGCGAGCCCGACGAGCTCCGGCCTGCGGATGATCCCGCTGATGGGCGGCCTGCTGACGG
>DASSBI010000138.1:0-2216 GCA_035698965.1 Gaiella sp.
GACGGCCTGCTCCGCTCGCTCGGCCGGAAGGAGTTCCTGCGGAGAGAGCGGCACTCGGCGGTCGCGGGGGCGACGCAGCACGCGTTCGTGCACAGCCTCGTCCGGGACGCCGTCTACGGCCAGCTGCCGCGTCCCGACCGCGTCGAGCGCCATGTCCGGGTCGCCCGGTGGATCGAGTCCCTGCCCGACGACCGGCGCGAGGACCGCGCCGAGCTGCTCGCGCACCACTATGTCGAGGCGATCGAGCTTTCTCGAAGTGCCGGCCTCGACTCGTCGGACCTGATCCCCGCGGCGTCGGACGCGTTGCGCGAATCGGGCCTGCGGGCGCTCGCGGTCGGGGCGTACCCGGCGGCGGTGCGCGCGCTCCGCGCCGCGGGGACACTCCGCGACGGCGAGCTCGACGCGGTCGCGCTCCGCGCCCTCGGCAAGGTGCTGATGTTCACAGAGCACGCCGGGCTCGTGGAGCTGGAGCGCGCCTTCGACCTCATGCTCGAGTTGGGTCACCCGCTCGAGGCAGCGGCGACGGCCGCCGACCTCTCCTTCGGATACTGGCAGCACGGCGACGGGCCGGCGAGCAAGACCTGGATGGGGCGTGGGCTCGACCTGGCGAGGGAGGGAGGAAACTCGCCGCATGTTGCACACGTCCTCGCGCAGGCGGCGCGACGTTCCATGCTCGCGGGGGACTCGGAGGAGGCCGTCGAGCTCGCCGGGCGCGCGATCGAGCTCGCCACGGCGATCGGCGCGGAGGGGCCGCGGGTCACCTCGCTCATCACACGGGCGACCGCCAAGGCGAACTTCGCCGACTACACCCGCGTGCGGGAGGATCTCGAGGAGGCGAGCGCGCTCGCGCTCCAGACGGACCCCGAGGCTGCGACTCGGGCGCTCGTCAATCTCGGGTCAGTCCTGAACGACCTCGGCGACCTCGCGGGCGCGATCGCGACCGCCGAGCGGGCGATCGCGGTCAACGAGCGGATGGGCATAGCGGCCGGGACGGGAGGATTCGCGCTCGGGAACCTCGTCGAGGCGATGTTCTTCGCCGGGGAGTGGGACGACGCCGCGCGAATATCGGTCGCCGAGCTGGAACGCGCCCGCCGTACGGGAGGTCTCTACCAGGAGCCGCTCTTCGAGCTGGTCCTCGCAGAGCTCGGCCTCGTCCGGGACGGACGGGTGAACGAGGCAGTGGAGTCGGCGCGGCGGCAGGTGGCTGCCGCCCGTGCGCGGGGCGACGATCAGGCCGTGCTCGGCGTGTGCTCGCACTGCGCCTGGACGTTCGCGCGCGGCGGGGCGGACGACGAGGCAGGCGCGCTACTGGACGAGCTCCTCACCCGCCGCCGGGAACGCCCGTGGGGCGTCGCGCCGGGTTGGTGGACGGTCGCGATGGCGCTCACGCTCGAGCAGCTCGGGCGCGCCGGCGAGCTGGTCGAGCTGCCCGAGCCGGAGGGCTCACGCTTCCTCGCGGCGGCCAGGGAGATCGACGCCGGCGCTTTTGCCGCCGCGGCGGAGATCCTGCGCGAGATCGGCGCACGGCAGTTCGAGGCCGAAAGCCGAATCCTCGCCGCCCGCGAGGCGCTCGCCGCGGGTGAGGGCGAGGATGCAGCGGAGCACGCTCGACGTGCCCGCGAGCTTCTGCTCGAGCTCGACGCACGGGCCCGGCTCGCGGAGCTGGACGCCGGCCTCAGGAGCCGCAGCGGCGGAAGCTGACGCTCGTCGCGCCGCGGGCGAGCCAGTCGTCCATCCCACCGTCGACGACCGGCCGCGCGTCGCGACCCTTCGCGCGAAGGATGCTTGCGCCGATCGCCGCGCGCGGCCCCGAGCCGCAGATCGTGACGAGCGGCCCGTCGTCCGGGAGGTCGGGGCACGACGCCCGCATCAGCCGGTACGGCACGTGGCGGCTGCCGGGGATGTACCCCTCGTCGCGCTCGTCCTTCTCCCGCACGTCGACGACGGTCGCGCCGGACTCGAGCAGCGCGTCCAGCTCGTCGAGGGTCACCGCGCTGCTCGTCTCGTCGCCGCCGCCGAGCACGTAGCCCGCGATGTCCGCGAACGCCACCGAGCGGAGACCCGCCACCGCCTGAAGCGCCTCGTCCGCCGCGGCCGCGAGCACCACGACCGGCGCGACCGCGTCGAGCACGAATGCCGACTTCGTCGAGAAGCTCGAGCCGGACACGGGCACATTGATCGCGCCGCGCCGGTGCCCTGCGAGGTGGTCGTCGACC
>DASSBI010000139.1:0-4266 GCA_035698965.1 Gaiella sp.
CAGCACGAGGGCGAAGAGGGCGAGCGCGGCGAAGAAGGCCCGTCCGGCGACCTGGGTGACCGCGGAGGCGTCGAGGCCGCGCTGCCCCAGGCCCGCCGTCGACCACGCGACTGCGGCGAGGAGGATCGCGAGCCGGCCCTCCCGGACCCGGCGCCGCTCCGGGCCCGCGCTCGCCTGCATGTCCGTCAGTCAACCACGGTGACCATGACGCCCGGGTCGGTTTCCGCCCTGCCCGCCGCGGGTACCCCGGTCGACATGAAGGTGTTCACGAAACGGAACGCATTGCTCGGGGCGCTCGTCGCTCGGGTGGCCCGAAAGCGAATCGAGCGCAAGTTCGACAGGCTGGCCGGGCGTGGGCAGACGCCGAGAGAGCGTCGGCTGCTGATCGGCGCGGGCGCGCTGAGCGGCCTCGCGCTCGCGGTCGGCGCATTCGCGGCCCGGCGCGGCTCGCCCGCCGACACGCAGGTCGCCTGACCGCCACCAAGGGGACGAGATGGGGATCATCGGCTGGATCGGGCTCGGCCTGGTGGCCGGGATCCTCGCGAAGAGGATCTTCCCGGGCGGCCAGGGGCTGGGAATTGTGATCACGACGCTGCTCGGCATCGGCGGCGCCCTCCTCGGCGGTCTCGTCGCGTCATTGCTCGGCCTGGGCGACCCGATCGACGAGTTCTGGGACTTCAGCACGTGGGCGGCGGCGATTCTCGGCGCGGTCGCGATCCTCTGGCTCGTGTCGACGCTCGAGGGCCGCGGCGGCCGGCGGCGGCTCGTCTGAGGCTCGAACGAACGCGTGGGGCCGGCTCAGCCGCCGGCCTCGCGCACGCGCCCTGTCGTGGCGCACGTCGAGGCGTCAGCGGCGTGGAACCGCCGCCAGGCCGGTGCCGACGCCGACGAGGACGGCGCCGAGGCCGACAGTCAGCTCGGCGACGCGCTGGGCGAGATACGCCTGCATGAGCGCCGTCTGGAGCGTCGTCGACTGGAGCCAGAGAGCCTGCGCCGGGTTCTGCACCGGTTTCCGGGTGACCGGATCCAGCGCGGCGAGCTTCCGATCCGGCGTCGGGCGGCCCTCGGCGTCGACGTAGCTCGGGGTGTCGCCGTACGTCGTCCCTCCTGTCGAGGAGAGCGTGGCGTCGCGGATCACCTCCGCAAGCGAGCGCGCGGCGGCCGCGTCGACGACCGGAGCGCTCGGCGGCATCGAGCCAGGTGTCGAGACGATCCGCTCGCGCTCGAGGCCGCGGCGCACGTCCCGGCGCGCCCACAGCCCGAGCCCGACGAGCCCGAAGCCCGCCGCGAGCGTCGAGACGCCGGCCGCCCTCGTCGTGCACGCTCCGCCGCACGCCATCCGCCGCAGTGCAGACCACGGCGCGGCACGCCGCATCGGGGAATTCCCGGATCCGACGTCAGCCGAGAGCGAGGGCCGCACGGGCGCGCCGCTCGCGCTCCCCGGCGAGCAGGTCGGCGAGATGCCGGAGAAGCTTCCACGAGACGTCGGGGTTGTCCCTCGCGAACTTGCGAAAGTCCCAGAAGGCGATCACGTAGCAGCGCAGGCGCGTGACGGCGGTCACCGTGGCGGTGCGCGCCGCCTCGCTGATCAGCGCGAGCTCGCCGAAGTGGTCGCCGGGACCGATCCGAGCGACCTCCTCGCCGTCGACGCTCACCGACGCCTCGCCCTCGGCGACGATGAAGAAGCAGACGCCGCTCATCGTGCCCTCCTCGACGACCGTCACACCGGGTCGGAACTGACGTTCCTTCGCCAGGCGGGCGAGCTGACGCAGCTGACGCTGGCTGAGCCCCGAGAAGAGCCGGACCCCACGGAGCTCGTCGACGACCGACATCGCGGCGATCATATCTCGGCTCGGCGTGCGAGACCCGTACCGTCCACGCGTGAACTTCACGCCCGCTCACCGCGGCGGCTCCGGCACGCCGCTTGTCGCGATCCACGGGTTCACCGACACCTGGCGCACGTGGGAGCTCGTGCTGCCGGCTCTCGAGCGGCGCCACGACGTGCTCGCGCCGACGCTGCCCGGCCATGCGGGCGGCCCTCGGCTCGGTGACGAGGTGACCGTCGACCTGCTGCCGCGTGCGATCGAGCGCGCGATGGACGAGGCGGGCTTCGAGACGGCACACCTCGTGGGCAATTCGCTCGGTGGATTCGTCGCGCTCCAACTCGCCGCCCGCGGAAGGGCACGGTCGGTCGTGGCGCTCGCGCCAGCGGGCGGCTGGGCGCACGGCGATCCGTCGCTCGCCGAGACGCTCGGCTTCTTCGCGACGATGCACGAGCAGGTCCGCAACGCTGCTCCGCACGCCGAGGCGATCGCCTCGTCACCGAAAGGACGACGCAGCGCAACCGCCTACCTGACGACGGACTACGAGCACATCCCGGCCGACCTCGTCGCTCACCTGATCGCCGCCGCGGGGGCCTGCGACGCGCTCCCGATGATCGACCACGCGCTCAGCGACGGCTACCCGCTCGATGAGGAGCGGATCACCTGTCCGGTGCGGATCGTCTGGGGCACGGCCGACCGTATCCTCCCCTTCCCGCGAGCTGCCATCCGCTACCGGGAGCGGCTCCTCCCACAGGCCGACTGGGTCGAGCTCGAAGGCGTCGGCCATGCACCGCAGCTCGACGTCCCGCTCGAGACGGCGGAGCTGATCCTCGGCTTCACCGAGCGCTGAGAGGGCGCCTGGTGTCCGACTTAAAGTCGGACACCACACTCCTGCTCTACGCGCTGCGCCATGTGCTGCTGATCCACTTCGTCAGCGTCCTCTTCGCTGCGGCGCTCTTCGGCCCCGCAGCGCGTTCGTCGCCGTGCCGGCGGCGGCGGTCGCCGACGACGCCCGCGCCGGGGTCCCGCTTAGCCGCGCTAGGCCCCGTACCGCCGTGCGCTCGTAGAACGCCTACGCGGCCTCGAGCAGCGCGTCGCCCGTGGTGGTGGCGGCGGCAGGCGCCGTCCGGCGCGCGAGGAGGTTGCTCGCGACGAGCGCCCCGATCGTCAGCGCGGCCCCCAGGACCTCGATCGCGTTCGGCCGGTAGCCGCGCACAATCTCGATCGCGAACGTCGTCACGGGGATCAGGTTCGAGAAGAGGACGGCGTTCTGCGGACCGATCGCCTTGATCGCGGCGTTCCACGTCAGCACGGCGACGAAGGCGCCGGGGATCGCCAGGTACGCGATCTGCGGCCAGACCGACGTCAGCTGCGCGGCCGTCGGAGCCTCGACGAGACCTGTCGCGATCGCGACGACCGTCGCCCCGGCGATCGTGAGCCACCCGAGCGCGGCCGTCAGCGCGGTGTAGCGGAGGGGAGAGAACGACGCGAACTCCGCTGCGCCCAGGCCGTAGAGGACGAAGCTGAAGACACCGGCGAGGACGAGCACCTCGCCCCAACCGAGCGCACCGTGCAAAAGGGTGCTCGGGTGGCCGGCACTGACGACGAGCCCGACCCCGACGAGCGCGACCGCGAGCAGCACGAACGTCGACCGAGCCGGGCGCACCTTGGTGCGGTGCCACAGCACGAGCGCGGTGAGCAGCGGGGCGAGCGCGACGATCAGCGAGGCGGTCTCGGGACGCGCGTGCGCGAGCCCCGTGTACGCGAACAGGTTGAACCCGGCGAAGCCGAGCGAGCCGAGCCACAAGAGCCGCCATCCCCGCCCGTCGAGTCGCAACGACCGCCTTCCCTCGAGAACGATCAGGACGAGCAACCAGAGCGCGGCGGCCAGCGCGTAGCGCACGGTCGACAGCGGGAACGCGTCGATCGTCTCGAGCGCGGACTTGCCGACGACGAACTGCCCGCCCCACACGAGCGCCGTCGTGGTGGCGAAGAGCACGCCGAGGGTCGCATTCCGCGACCTCACCGCGCTGCCTCCCGGCCCTGGCTTGCCATGGGGGGGTCAACGAGGCCGAGGCTGCGGGTATTTCGTCGTTCGGCCGACGCGGGCGAACGAGCGTTAGACGGGGGCTGTGTGCCGCTCGATGAACGCGAGCGTCCGGGCCCAGGCGTCCGCGGATTGCTCGGCGTAATCCTCCTGCCGGCGGTCGAAGAAGCTGTGCGGCGCGCCGTCGTAGACGACGAGCTCGTGCTCGACGCCGGCCGCCGTCAGCGCCGCGTCGAAGGCGGCGTTGTGCTCGGGGAGGATGTTCTGGTCGTCGCCCGCCTGGAGCGCGAGGATCGGCGCCTCGAACTCGGCGGCGCGCTGCGTCGGGCCAGGAGCGCCGTTCCGCTCGCCCGTCGAGCCGTAGAAGCCGACCGCTCCGGCGAGCCCGTGGCCGTC
>DASSBI010000140.1:0-2366 GCA_035698965.1 Gaiella sp.
TCGAGCCTCTGCATCGACGCGGCGACGGCCTCGGGGAGCGGCGCGGGATCGCGGCCGAGCAGCGCGGCGATCACCTCGGTGTCCGACGTCGAGGCGATCCGGACGCCTCCGGCGAGGAGCTCGTCGCGGAGGGGCGTGGGGCCGACGAGGTTGCCGTTGTGCGCGAGCGCCACGGTCCGCGCGGCGCCGTGGTGCACGAGCGGCTGCGCGTTCGACCAGTGTGCGCCGCCCGTCGTCGAGTACCGCGTGTGGCCGATTGCGACCTCGCCCGGCAGCGCGGCCAGCTTCTCCTCGTCGAACACCTGCGGGACGAGCCCCATCTCGCGGAGCGCCGTAACGCGACCGCCCTCGGAGACGGCGATCCCCGCAGACTCCTGCCCGCGATGCTGCAGCGCGAAGAGCCCGAAGTACGTGAGCCGCGCGACGTCGCGCTCGCGCGAGCGGACGCCGAACACGCCGCACATCAGGTGGTCCCTTCGTGCGCGAGCGCGAGCTCGGCGAGCGGGATCCCGAGTAGGCTCGTTCCGCCCGCCGTTCCGATCCGGCGCACCTCGATCTCGTCCCCGGTGGGATCGGGCTCGACCTGTCCGGACGGGACCGCGACGATCACCTGCCCCCCGATCTCGCCGAAGAGCGTCAGCGGCTCGTCGCCGAGGTCGAGCTCCGCCCCGATGCCGCTCCAGAGCGCCGCCTCGGCGAGCGCCACGGCGAGGCCGCCTTCGGCCGCGTCGTGGACGAGCGTGGCATGCCGCCCGGCGCGCGTCGCGTGGCGAACGAGGGCGCACTCGCTCGCGAGGTCGAGCGAGGGCGAGCCGCCGAGCGTTCCCCAGCGGGCCTGCGCCTCGGACGCAGCGAACGTGAGCGGCGAGCGCGAGCGGGCGAGCAGGATCGCATCGTCCTCCCGCCAGCCGCGAGGCACGTGTCGCACGTCTGGGACAAGGCCCACGCAGCCAACGACCGGCGTCGGTGGGATCGACCGGCCGTCGGTGTCGTTGTAGAGCGAGACGTTCCCGGAGACGATCGGCACCCCGAGCGCCTCGCACGCGAGCGCGATGCCCTCGATCGACTCCGCGAGCTCCCAGCCGACCTCGGGCTTCTCCGGGTTGCCGAAGTTGAGG
This sequence comes from Gaiella sp., assembly GCA_035698965.1. GTDB lineage: Bacteria > Actinomycetota > Thermoleophilia > Gaiellales > Gaiellaceae > Gaiella. Next base: position 1,119 of record DASSBI010000140.1, read on the forward strand.
CAGTCGGTGAAGCCGATGGGCTCCCCGCCGACACACGCCACGTTTCGCGCGGCCTCGAGGACGGCGAGCTGTCCCGCGAGACGCGGGTCGACCGAGCCGATCCGTCCCTGTCCGTCGAGCGTCACGGCGAGACCGCGCCACTCCGGCCTGAGGCGGAGGACGGCAGCGTCGAGCCCGGGACGCCGCACGGTGCGGGACTGGACGAGCTGGTCGTAGCGGCGGGTGACGAAGGTGCGCGAGCGCAGCGCGGGAGAGGCGAGCAGCTCGAGGAGCGCCACTCGTGTCGGCGGCACTCGGGTCGGGCGCTCCGGTCGCGGGGCTCGAGCCTCGCGCTCGACCGCGTACCGCGGGCATTCGTCGGTGAGCAGCCGCGCCGGGATCGCCCCGACCTCGTCACCCTCCCACACTGCGCGCAGGACGCCGGTGTCCGTCACCTCGCCGATCACGGCGCGATGGAGCTCCCAGCGGTCGATCACCGTCTCGACGTCGCGCAGCCGCTCCGGCGCGACGATCGCGACCATCCGCTCCTGCGACTCCGAGATCATCACCTCCCACGGCTCCATACCCTCCTCGCGCTGCGGCACGCGGTCGAGGTGCACGTCGATCCCGTAGTCGGCCGCCATCTCCGAGAGCGACGAGGCGAGCCCGGCGGCGCCGCAGTCCTGGAGCGAGAGCACGAGGCCACGCTCGACGAGCTCGGCCGACACCTCGATCAGCCGCTTCCCGGTGAACGGGTCGCCGACCTGGACGGACGGCCGCTTGTCGGCGTCGTCCTCGCCGAGCTCCGCGCTCGCGAGCACCGACGCCCCGCCGATCCCGTCGCGGCCGGTCGTCGCCCCGTAGAGCACGAGGAGCGCCCCGGCCGCGGTCGCCTTCGCGCGCACGAGCCGCTCGACCGGCAGCAGCCCGACGCACATCGCATTGACGAGGCAGTTGGACGCGTACGCGTCGTCGAAGACGACCTCGCCGCCGACGTTCGGCACCCCGACACAATTGCCATAGTGGCCAACGCCGCCGACCGCGCGGGAGAAATGGTCGTCGGGCGCGCCGAAGCGCAGGCCGTCGAGCAGCGCCACCGGCCGCGCTCCCATGGCGGAGATGTCGCGCAGGATCCCGCCGACCCCGGTCGCGGCGCCCTGGAAGGGCTCGACCGCCGAGGGGTGGTTGTGGCTCTCGACCTTGAACGCGACCGCGAGGCCGTCGCCGAGGTCGAGCACGCCCGCGTTCTCGCCGGGGCCCTGGAGGACG
>DASSBI010000141.1:0-2463 GCA_035698965.1 Gaiella sp.
CCGCGACCTCGCCGCTTACTGAGGACCCGAGGAGGCGTGAGAACGTGAGCACCGGCACGCAGGTCGAGGTCGTGATGCCCCAGATGGGCGTGTCCGTCTCGGAAGGCACGATCACCCGTTGGCTCAAGCAGGCCGGCGACACCGTCGCGCTGGACGAGCCGCTGCTCGAGATCTCGACCGACAAGGTCGACACGGAGGTGCCGAGCCCGGGCGAGGGCGTCGTCACCGAGATCCGGGTTCAGGAAGGCGAGACGGTCGAGGTCGGGACGGTACTCGCCGTGATCGGCGCGGCGGGCGCAGCCCCCGCGCCTCCCGCGGAGCCTGCGGAGCCGCTCCAGGAGGAGACCCCGGCCACCGAGGAGGCCGCCGCTCCCGCGCCTGAGCCGGCAGCCGCCCCCGTGCCCGTTGCGACTGCGCCTGCCGAGCAGCCGGCTGCCCCCGCCGCGCCGCCTGCCCCGAGCGCCCCAGCAGAGGCTCCGAGCGGTAACGGCAGGACGTTCGTCTCACCGGTCGTCGCGCGGATCGCGGCCCAGCACGGGGTCGACCCGGGCGCCGTCACCGGGACCGGCCAGGGTGGCCGCGTCACGAAGAAGGACATCCTTGCGTTCATCGAGTCCGGGGCCGCCGCGCCGCCGCCCGCTCCGGCCGAACCGGTCGCGGCGGCTCCCGCGCCGGCCGTCGAGACCCAGCCTGCAGCTGCCGAGGTCGCCGCCGCCGCGGCACCCCCCACGGCTTCGCCCGCAGCTCCTGCGCCCGCTCCGGCGGCTCCGGCACCCGCGCCGGCGGCAACCGCCGAGCCTGCAGCGCCTGTGCCAGCAGCGGTCGGCGAGGTCGAGGAGCCGATGACCGCGATGCGCCGCGGCGTCGCAGAGCACATGCGCCGCTCGCTCGACACCTCTGCGCACGTGACGAGCGCCATCGAGGTCGACATGTCCCGCGTCGTCGCGGCGCGCGAGGTCCTGAAGAAGGAGTACCAGGCGTCGTACGGCGTCAACCCGACGTATCTCGCGTTCATCGCGAAGGCCGCCGTCGAGACGCTTTCGGAGTGGCCCTGGGTCAACGGCGAGATGCGCGGCGACAAGATCGTCACGCGGACGTTCGTGAACCTCGGCATCGCCGTCGCGCTCGAGGACGGGAAGGGCCTGATCGTGCCGGTCATCCGGAACGCGCAGGATCTGAACCTGCTCGGCATGGCGCGCGGCATCGCGGAGCTGGCCGAGAAGGCGCGCACGAAGAAGCTGATGCCGGACGACGTCCAGGGCGGCACGTTCACGATCACGAACCCGGGCGGGTTCGGCACCTTCCACGGGACGCCGATCATCAGCCAGCCGCAGGCCGGCATCCTCGGCACCTACGCGCTCGTCAAGCGCCCGTGGGTCGTACAGGACGAGCTCGGCCAGGATGTGATTGCGATCCGGCCGATGATGAACATCACGTTGACGTACGACCACCGCCTCGTCGACGGCGCGTACGCCGGCGGCTTCCTCCGCGACCTCCGTGGCCGCCTCGAAGGGTGGGACGACGGCGGCACCGCCTAGAGGATGACGCAGCGGATCGTCCCGATGATCGCGTACGAGGACGCGGGGGCGGCGATCGACTGGTTGACGCAGGCGTTCGGCTTCCGCGAGCGCGAAGGGCAGCGGTACACCTCCGACGACGGGACCGTGACGCACGCGGAGCTCGAGCGCGACGGCGCGGTCGTGATGCTGGCGACGCCGAACGGCGACTACCAGAGCCCGAAGCGCCACCGGGAGACCTGCGAGGCGGCGCGGCGTTGGCAGGACAATCCCTGGGTGATCGACGGGCTCTTCGTGACCGTCGACGACGTCGGCGCGCACCATGCGCAGGCGGTCTCCGCGGGAGCCACGGTGATTCGCCCGCTGGAAGACTCGGTCGAGGCCGGCATGCGCCTCTACACGGCGGAGGACCTCGAAGGGCACCGCTGGATGTTCGGCCAGTCGCTTTCGCCGGCCGGATCGTGAGAGCCGGAATCCTCCTCGACCTGGAAGGCCTGACGCCGTACGGCGAGGCGTTCGCGTTGCAGCGCGAGCTCGCCGACAAGGTGAAGGCCGGAGCGCAGCCGGACACGGTGATCCTGCTCGAGCACGAGCCGGTCGTCACGCTCGGGCGCCGGACGGACGAGGCCGCGGAGCTCCACGTACCCGAAGACGTCGAGGTCGAGGTGGTCGAGACGAACCGTGGGGGCAAGTCCACCTACCACGGCCCTGGACAGCTCGTCTGCTACCCGATCCTCGACCTCAACCACCACGGGCGAGACCTGCGCGGCTATGTGCGCGACCTCGAGCGGGCGATCGTCCGCACGCTCGGGACGTTCGGCCTCGAGGCGACCAGCTACGAAGGCCTCACGGGTGTCTGGATGCCGCCGGCGCGCGGGCTCGGGCCACGGAAGATCGCGTCGATCGGCGTCCACGCCTCCCGCTGGGTGACGACGCACGGCTACGC
>DASSBI010000142.1:0-3785 GCA_035698965.1 Gaiella sp.
GAGTTGAAGTGGTTGACGATCACGAACAGCGTCTGGCCGCGGAAGCGGAACTCGGCCGCGAGCGGCTTGCGGCTGTCCGTCCACGCCTCGTTCTGCGGATCGATCCGCCCCGGGCTGTAGACGAGCTGCACCTTGTTGTTCGTGCCCGTCACGGCGTTCGCGGTCGTCGGTCCCGCCCCCGGGCGGTCGACGAAGGCGAGCCCGCCGTCGGTGCGGAACAAAAGGCCGACGCGGATGTTGCCGCCGGGCTGTCCGCCGTCCTCGTCGTCCACCGGGTCGATCTGACGGAACTCGTACGCCGGCCCGCCCGCCGCCTGGATCGCCGCGATGAGTTGCTGGAACGTCTGCGTCGCATCGGTGACGGACGAGTTCGTCGGCCCGTCGTTGTCCTGGATCTCCTGCACGGCGACCATGTTCGGCGAGCGCAGGTTGTCCACGATCAGCCCCGCCAGTCGGGCGAACTTCGCCGGCAGATCGACTGGAGAGAGGTTCTCGACGTTGAAGCTCGCGACCGTGAGCTCGGTCGGAAGCTGCGGTCGCGTCACCTCGCGCGCGAGGCCGCCGTCGACACGGGTCAGGCCGCTGGTGAGCTGCAGCTCGTAGTTGCCGAAGTTGTAATCGAGGACTCCCACAGCCGCCGTCGTGAAGTGATCGCCGACGTTCGCCGCGGGTGTCGCGCCCGGCACGATGTCGTCCTCGAGCTGGATCCGCTCGGGGTTGAAGTCCGCCGGCCCGACGACGATGCCCTGCCGCGCGGTGCGGGGGCCTGCGCCGGCGCCGTCGTTCGCGAGCACCCAGACCTCGCCGAAGCTGTTCGTGGGGCCGACGACGACGGGATCGGGCACGCGCAGCAGCATGGCCTCGAGGCTCTCCCAGAAGTCGATCCCGTCTGCTGCCGGGTCGTAGGTGCCGCTCGTCTCGACGTCGCCGGTGGCGTCGTCCTCGATCACGCTCGTCGGCGGGACGCGACCGCCGGCGCCGATCACGGTCTGCGCGATTGCCGCGCCCGGTCCACCCGGCGTCACGGCGGGCGAGGTGATCTCGGTCGTCGTCAGGTTCGTGCTCGTCGCCCCGCCGGGGCGGAACTCCGTCACGCGGCCGCTGACGGTCACTGCCTGCCCGACGGAGACCGATCCGCCGATGCCGTTCGCGAACACGAGGATCGCGTCCGACGTCGCCGCGCTGCCGTCGCCGGTCGCGTCCTGCATGGTGAAGCTGTTCGGGCGAACGGACGTGACGACCCCGGGCACGTTCGACACGACTTTGCCGCCGAGTGGCGACAGATGAGCCGCACCCTGGATCTCGTAGATGCGGGCCTCGACGCCGAGCGTCGTGAAGCGGACGAGACGGTCCGCGGCCATCGTGTCGGGCGGATCGTCCGTATCGACGTCCGTGACGCCCTGGTCGTCGACCGTCAGCGTGCAGGTCTCGCCGACGCCGAAATCGGCGGCCGGGTCGAGCGTGTAGGTCGCGCTCGAGCCGGAGAGGCTGAACGAATGCACGCCGGTCGTCTCGCACGAGAGCGCAAAGCTCGCGCCGGTGACGGTGACCGGCTCGCTGAACGTGACGACGATGTTCGCTCCGCGGGAGACGTCGATCGCGCCGTTCGCGGGCGTCGTGCTCGCGACGGACGGCGCGTCGTCGCCGGGAGCCGTCACGGCATGCGTTCCGAGGCCGTCGAACGTGTCGGTGGCGAATCCGTCCCATGCGACCGCCGGGTCGAAGGCGTCGGAGCCGTTCGTATCGCCGGTCTGGACGCTCGCCTTGCGGCGGAGGGTGTTGTCGGCGGTGCTCGTGAGCCCGGTGCCCCACTCCGTCCCCGGGTCGATGCCGATCTGCCCGATCACGTCGAGCACGGTCGTGCCCTTGCGCAGGACCACGGCGTCGTCGCCGTTGAACCATCCGGAGCCGTTCGTCTGGTCGGCCTGGGCGAGGATGGTCGCATTCGCGCTGGACTGGGCGAGCACGAAGACGTCACCGTTCGCCACGTTGCCGGTCAGGTTGATCGTCAGCGTGGCCGTCGTTGCCCCGTTGAAGAACATCTGGACGTTGTAGCCCCCCGTTGCGAGGTCCACGGGCGCACCGGTGCCGTTGAAGATCTCGAGTGCCTTGTTGTTGCTCGAGCCCTCGATGTACTCCGAGAAGAACAGGTCGGACGGGGCCGCGAGCGCTCCGGGCGCTCCGGCGAGCGCGCACGCGAGAACGAGAACGGCCAGGACGAGGCGACGTGGCATCGGTTTCTCCCCTTGACGTTGCTGACGGCGGTCGGTGTCCGACTTTACGTCGGACACCGAGGCTACTCGACCGTGACGGTCTTCGCGACGTTCCGCGGCTCAGCCGCAGGGAACGGTGCCGGTCATTCGACCGTCACCGTCTTGGCAAGGTTTCTCGGTTGATCCACATTCAGGCCGCGGAGGCGGGCGATGCGGTAGGCGAGGAGCTGGAGCGGGATCACGGCGAGGATCGCCGAGAGGAACGCCGGCGCCTTGGGGACGTAGATCACGTCGTCGGCGTGGTGCTGGATGTCCTCGTTCCCGTCGGAGGCGATCGCGATCACATGCGCGCCGCGGGCGCGCACCTCCTGGATGTTCGAGACGAGCTTGTCGTAGACGCGGTCCATGCGGGTCGCGACGACGACGACCGGCGTCGTCTCGTCGAGGAGCGCGATCGGCCCGTGCTTCATCTCGCCGGCCGAGTACGCCTCGGTCGGGATGTACGAGATCTCCTTGAGCTTGAGCGCCCCCTCGAGGGCCACCGGCAGCCCGATGTTGCGACCGAGGTAGAGGAAGAACGGTCGGTCGTGGAACTTCCGCGCGATCTCGTCGATCGGATGGTCGCCCTGGAGGAACTGCTCGATCTTGTCGGGCAGCCCGTAGAGCGCGTTGACGATGTACTCGAGCTCCCCTGCGGGCAGCGTCTCTCGCACCTGGGCGAGCTTCATCGCGACGAGGAAGAGCAGCGAGAGCTGCGCCGTGAAGGTCTTCGAGGCAGCGACGGCCATCTCGATCCCGCAGCGCGTGTAGAGGACCGAGTCGACCTCGCGCGTGATCTGCGAGCCCATCATGTTCGTGATCGCGACGGTGTGGGCGCCCATCGAGCGGGCGAGTTTCATCGCCTCGATCGTGTCGCGCGTCTCGCCGGACTGCGAGATCCCGATCACGAGAGTGTCCTCGTCGAGGACGGGATTGCGGTAGATCCACTCGGAGGCGATGTCGTGCTCGACCGGCACGCGGCCCCACTCCTCGATCGCGTACCGCGCGGCGACGCCGGCGTGGTAGGCGGTACCCGCCGCCAGGATCACGATCCGGCGGAGGTCCCGCAGCTCGTCGTCGGCCATCCCGAGCCCCTCGAGCTCGAGGCGGCCCTTGCGGAGCCGGTCGCCGATCGTCTCCGCGACGGCGTTCGGCTGCTCGTGGATCTCCTTGAGCATGAACGTCTCGAACCCGGCCTTCTCCGCGCCCTCGTCGTCCCAGTCGAGCTCCACGACCTCGTGCTCGACGGGTGCCCCGTCCTCGGCGCAGAAGAAGCTCGATCCCTCGGGCGTGACCGCGACGATCTCGCCGTCGGAGGGGAACTGCACGTCGCGGGTCTCGCGCAGAAATGCGGCGGCGTTCGAGGCGACGTAGGTCTCCCCGGCGGCGAGACCGACGACCATCGGGCACTGGTGGCGCGCCCCGACGAGCTCGCCCGGGTGGTCCTGATGGATCGCGACGAACGCGTAGTGCCCCTCGAGCTCGTTGTAGGCGCGGCGGACGGCCTCGACGAGATCGCCCTCGTAGTGCTCC
>DASSBI010000143.1:0-9826 GCA_035698965.1 Gaiella sp.
ACCGCTACCACCTGTCGGCCGAGGAAGCAGTCAAGCTCTGCGACGAGAACACGATCGGCGTCGTCGCGATCCTCGGCTCGACCTTCGACGGCTCCTACGAGCCCGTGAAGGAGATCTGCGACGCGCTCGACGCGCTCCAGAACGAGACCGGGCTCGACGTCCCGGTGCACGTCGACGGTGCGTCGGGCGCCTTCGTCGCGCCGTTCCTCGACCCGGAGGTCGAATGGGACTTCCGGCTCCCGCGCGTCGCCTCGATCAACGCCTCGGGCCACAAGTATGGGCTCGTCTACCCGGGCGTCGGCTGGGTCGTGTGGCGCGACGCGGACGCGCTGCCGGAGGACCTCATCTTCTGGGTCAACTACCTCGGCGACAACATGCCGACGTTTGCGCTCAACTTCTCGCGCCCCGGTGCGCAGGTTGTGGCGCAGTACTACAACTTCCTCCGTCTCGGCTTCGACGGGTATCGGAGGGTGCACGGCTACGCGCGGGACGTGGCGACGCGCCTCGCGGACAGGGTCGCCGAGGTCGGCCCGTTCGAGCTCTTGACGCGCGGGGACGAGCTGCCGGTGTTCGCCTTCCAGCTCGCCGACGACGTCGACAACTTCACCGTCTACGACGTCTCGAACGCCCTGCGCGAGCGCGGCTGGCAGGTCCCCGCCTACGCGTTCCCCGCGAACCGCACGGATCTCGAGGCGCTCCGGGTGGTCGTCCGGCGGGGCTTCACCCACGACCTCGCCGACCTGCTCGTCGCGGACCTGGAACGGCAGCTGCCGCGGTTGCAGCGCCAGCCCGAGCCCGTGCACGACGCCTGGAGCGGCACCGGCTTCGCCCACTAGGGTCCGTGTGCCGCTGGCTCGCATACTCGGGCTCGCCGGTCGCCCTCGAGGAGCTGCTCTACAAGCCGGCGCACTCGCTGATCGACCAGAGCCTCCACTCGAGGCTCGGGGTCGAGACGACGAACGGCGACGGGTTCGGCGTCGCCTGGTACGGCGAGGAGGAGGCACCGGCCGTCTTCAAGAGCGTCGAGCCCGCCTGGAACGACCGCAACCTCCGGGAGCTAGCGCCGCATATCCGCTCCGAACTCGTCTTCGCCCACATCCGCGCGTCGACCGGGACGCCGGTGCAGCAGACGAACTGCCATCCGTTCCGCCACGGCAACTGGCTCTGGATGCACAACGGCGCGATCGCGCGGTTCCACGAGGTCAAGCGCGACCTCCTGCTCGCCGTCGATCCGTCCCTCTATCCCGATCTCGAGGGCTCGACCGACTCGGAGGCGTTCTTCTTCCTCGCGCTGACGCTCGGGCTCGAGGACGACCCGCCCGGTGCCGTCGAGCGCGCGGTCGGGATGATCGAGCACGTCGGTCGCAGCCACGGCATCACCTACCCGATCCAGATGACGGTCGCGACGACCGACGGCCGGAGCGTCTGGGCATTCCGGTACTCGAGCGAGGGGAAGTCGCGGTCGCTTTTCTTCTCGACGCGGGTGGACACGCTCCGCGTCCAGTACCCGGACAACCCGGTGCTGCACAAGCTCTCCGACGAGTCGCGGCTCGTCGTCTCGGAGCCGCTCGGCGACCTCGAGGGCGCGTGGAACGAGGTGCCCGAGGCGAGCTACGGCGTCGTCCGGGAGGGCCAGGACGAGCTGCGACCCTTCACCCCACGCCCGACCGCGTAGTCCCAAGGGACGGGCATGAGCTGGCGCACTCGCTTCCGTCTCCGCCAGTTCGTGCGGGGGAGCATCTGGCTCGTCCCGGTCATCGGCGGCATCGCCGGGACGCTCTGCGGCATCGCGGCGGCTGAGAGCGGCAGGCTCTGGACGCCTCCCGACGGCTGGACCTACTCGGCCGGCACCGCGCAGGCCGTGCTCGCATCCGTGGTCGCGGCGAGCGTCGGCCTGACCGGGTTCGTCGTCACCGTCGGCGTCCTGATCGTGCAGATGGCGACCGGCACGTTCTCGGCCCGGTACATGCGGATCTTCTACCGCGACGGGATGCTCAAGGCAGTGCTGGCGGTGCTCGTCGGCACCCTGACGTTCTCGTACTCGCTCCTGCGGCGCGTGGAGGAAAGCTCCGTCCCGAGCCTCGGGGTGACGCTCGCCGGGTTCTTCCTCGCCCTCGGCGTCCTGCTCTTCCTCGTCTTCCTGAACCGCTCCATCCACCGCCTTCGCCCAGTGGCCGTGGCGGCGCTCGTCGCCCAGGCGGGCCGGCGCTCGTTCGAAGAGACCCTGGCCGAGGCCGCGAAGCCCGACGCGGTCGTCTTCCTGCCTCACGCCTACCGGCCGGCAGCGCCACCCGCGCTCATCGTCCCGAGCGTCCGCGCGGGTGCGGTACAGGCGATGGACTACGGCAACCTGGCGCGTTTCGCACACGACGCCGGTTGCCTCGTCGTCGTCCTGCCGACGGTCGGCGACTTCGTGCCGGCCGGGGCGGCCCTGTTCGAGGTGTACGGCGGGCGAGGGGTCGACGACGGCGCCGCGGAGACGTTGCGATCGACGATGGTGCTCGGCGTCGAGCGGACCATCGAGCAGGATCCCGCCTTCGCGATCCGAGTCATGGTCGACATCGCGATCCGCGCGCTCTCTCCGGCTGTCAACGACCCGACCACGGCGGTGCAGGTGCTCGACCACCTGGGCGACATGCTGCGGCTGCTCGGCGCGACACCGGTTCCCCCGCCGCTCGCCTCGGCGGACGTCCCGTCGCAGGGCGTCGTCCTCCGGACGCGGCGCTGGGACGACGTCGTGGAGCTCTCCTTCACGGAGATCCGCCAGTACGGCGGCTCGTCCGTCCAGGTCGTCAGGAGACTGCGGGCGCTCCTCGAGGATCTGCGCGGCCGTGTGCTCCCCGAGCGGCGGGAAGCGGTCGAGGACGAGCTCGCTCGGCTCGATGCGACGATCGCGACGCACTGGAGCGACACGATCGACCTCGACCGTGCGCGCACGGCCGACGGCCAGGGCATCGGCGGACCGAGCTCCCGCCGATCCGCGGGCTGACATGGGGCAGGGGATCAGCGAGGTTCTGCCGTTCGCCGTCGGCGTTGCGATCAGCCCCGTGCCGATCGTCGCGGTGGTCCTGTTGTTCCTCGTCTTCGGGACGGTACTCGTGGCAAAGGGACTCGGGCTGCTCTCGACGTAGGCCGTGCGCTGCTTCGCTCAGCGGGGTGCCGGCGCCGCGGGAGGCAGACTCATGGTCGCCTTCTCCGCCAGGAGCGGTGTCGCGGGGACCTGTATGAGGCCCCGCGTCGGGCGGTCCAGATCGAATGTGACGAGCACGAGGAAGCTGACGATCACGGCTGCGGAGACAATCGGGACGAGGCCCCTCCCGAGCAAGGAGAGGTGGAGAGCGAGGAGGCCGAGCGCGACCGCCGCGCCGAGTAGCTCGAGCCAGAGCACGGCGGCGGGAACGCGGTTGTTCAGCCCGGAGAGTCGAACGGTCTGCTGGTCGATCATGTCGTTCAGACTGTCCACATACAGCCGCGGCGCGCTGTCGCGGGGGCGGGCGTTGAGGCTCTGACCAGCGAGACGCCACAGCCGACGCTGCAATCGCGCTTGCTGCGTCGAGGTTGCACGAATGGCTGCGTGGCCGGGCACCTCGTACGTGACGCGAATCGCGAGGTCGTTGTAGCTCCGAAGCAGTGCGAGGGAGGCGGTGCGCTGGGGCTCGGCGATCGTCTGCGCGCGCAGATATGTCGTGCCGATCGTGTTCGCCTCGGTCACGACATCGGCACGACGATCCTGATACCGGCCGACCGCGAGAGAGAGGCCGAAGGCAAGGATGAGGCCGACGATTCCCAGTAACGCACCTTGCAGGACACCGATCGGCTCGCGATGCCTCTCGGAGCTTGCCCGGAGGAACCGGCCCGCGAGCACGCCCAATGCAGCCGCGCTGAGGACCACAGCGAAGACGAAGAGCCCGAGTTGCCAGCTGCTCAGCGAGAAGAACACTGCGAGCGCAAGCTAGGGAAGCCGGCGGACGGGGGATCTACGGGCGGCCGAAGAACTGCGCCAGGCTCCCGGCCTGGAAAGGGCCTGAGTCGATGGCGAGATCACCTGAGAACGGGTAGATCAGGGTCGCGAGCACCACGAGCGACATGCCGATCACGAGCGCGATCGATCCTGCGCCGATCGCGTGAAACCAGAAGCGGCGCGACCCGACGAGCACCGCATAGCCGACGATCACGAGGGATCCGACGAGGAGGAGCGCTGCGATGACCCATGGCAGGCCGCCACGTGCGTCGTCGAGGCGGTCTCGACGGGCCGCGAGCGCAGCATTCAGCTGCCTCACGGAGTCGTCGTAGAACGCCGCCGCCGAAGGCGACCGGGGCTCGACTCCCTGCAGTGCCGCAAAGATGCCGTCGACGGCCACGGACACCTCCGAGCCGTTGTCGCCTTGACGCATCCGGGGCCACTCCTCGTCGACGACGGTTCGGACGTATGCGCCCACGGCGGCGCGAACGCGGTCACGGTCCTGCGGTGGAAATGCGCCGCTGTCCCGTACGACCGCTGCGAGGGCATCCGCCTCGGCCGCGACGTTGCCCTGCGCGTCGCTGTAGTTCTGGTACGCGATCACGATGATGAACGCGAACAGGAGCCCGAACAGCGCGGCGACGACGCCGAGCATCTGGGACGAGACCTCGGCGTCGAAGCCCTCCTCGACCCCGGGTACGAGCCTCCGCGTCAGCCAGACGAGCAGCAGCACGAGGCCTACGATCGCGGTTACGACCGCGATCAGCAGGAGCCAGATCGGCACGTCGTTGACCATGCCGCGAAGCACGCGAGGACCCTACGGGAAGCCTGTCTACAGGCGTTGTCGGCGGTGCCGTCTCGTGCCTACTCCTGCGGCGCGATCCCCCACGTGGTCGTGACCGACGCGCCCGGCTCGAGCCTGATCAGCCCGTCCCCGCTCTGGAACGCGTTCGGCGCGCAGGTCATCGGCTCGACGGCAAGCGCGGGTCGCTCGACGTCAGGGTGGTCGCCCGTGAACACCATCAGGTACGGATAGCCCTCGTCGACCCAGAGGGTGACGCCGCGACGACCGTCGCGTGCCCGCACCTCGACGCGAGCGAGATCGTCGTGGTCGCGCTCGAGGTCGGTGTAGCCGGTGTAGAGCTTGGCGTCTCCGATCGGCCGGGCGGCGCGAAAGTCGAGATCCGTCCCGTCGACGCGCAGGGTGTCGATCGGGATGCCGCGCTGTCCGAGCGCAACGCTGTTCGCGCGGGCACGCGGAGCACGACGTCGTCGACCCTCGCGGTTCGGACGCTGAGGTACGGATGGGAGCCGGTCCCGAAGGGACACGTGTCGGTGCCGACGTTGGTCGCCGTCGTCTGCACGGCGAGGCCGTCTTCGGAGAGCTCGTACGCGACGCGAAGCTCGAGCGCGAACGGGTAGCCCGGCTGCGGGTGGAGGACGTGCCCGAGGACCACCCGGTGCGGCTCGTGCTCCCGCGGCTGCCAGGCTGCCCAGCGGACGAGGCCGTGGATCGCGTTCCCGTGCTCGGGCTCGCTCAGCGGCAGCCGAAGTAGAAGTCGTTGAGGCCGAGCGTCTTCTGCTCGCACGGCTGAACTGACCGCCGCGGCCGGAGCAGGCGTGCGCAACCCCAGCGGCGAGCTGGCCATGCGCTCGAGCGTCCACTCCGGCGCGAGCCGCGTCTCCCGCGGACGCTCGCCGCGGAACATCGCTGCCTGCGACTTCCCGACCATCTGTCAGACGACTTCGAGTATCCGCTCGGCAACGCCTCCGGGACGGACGCTACGAGCTCGAGGGACGGCGGCACCAGCCACCTGGTAGGCGGTCTCGTTTTCCTCGCGCGAGAGGGCGAGCACGGCAGTCGAGTCGTGGAACATGTAGTTGCGGCCGACCTGGTCGGAGCCGTTGGCGAGACCGTTCGGGTGCCGGTCGTTCACCGACTGCAGGAGCAGCTTCGCGCTGTTCGCCGCACCGCACGAGACCACGACGACGTCGGCCGTGAAGCGCTCCTCCGCGCCGGCCCGGTCGACGACCACCTCGGTGACCGACGTCCCCGGCTTCGTTCGTCTCGAGCCTCGTCACCTTCGTCCCGGTCAGGAGCGTCACGTTCGGATGCTCGAGTGCGGGCCGCACGCCGAGCACCTCCGCGTCCGACTTCGCGTGGACGAGACACGGGAAGCCGTCGCAGTTGGCACAGCGGATGCACGTCGAGAAGGCCGGATTCGACTCGTCGAGCATGATCCCGCAGGGCGCGTGGAAGGGCTGGTGGCCGGCGGCTGCGAGATCGTCCGCGAGCTGCTGGATCCGGTCGTGCGGACACCGGCGGGTGTGGGTACGGAGCGCTCGACGGAGGCTCGGTCGGATCCTCGCCCCGTGCGCCGTGCACCTGGTAGCGCTGCTCGGCGAGCGTGTAGTACGGCTCGAGCTCGTCGTACGGGATGGGCCAGGCAGGTGAGATCCCGTCGTGTGACGGAGCTCGCCGAAGTCCTCCTCGCGGAGCCGATAGAGCGCCGCGCCGTAGAGCTTCGTCACCCCGCCGACGTAGTAGTGCACGCCGGGCTGGAACGCTGTGCCGTCCCTGTCGTACCACGTGTCCTGCGAGACGTAGCGGTTGTCGACGAACACCGACTCCGTGAGCCAGTTCTCGAGCTCTCGCGGCAGCCAGCCGCCGCGCTCGAGGAGCAGGATGCGCTTGCCCGAGGGTGCGAGGTGCCGCGCAAGGGAGCCGCCCCCGGCGCCTGTTCCGATCACGATCACGTCGTACCTGTCCATGGCGACCTCCTCCCGCAGCTACGTGATTTCCGCGGTCAGCTCGTCGAGGATGATGCGTCCCGCGGCCTCGATGAGCGCCAGGTGCGAGAACGCCTGCGGGAAGTTGCCGAGATGGCGTGCACTCGCGGTCTCGAACTCCTCCGCATAGAGCCCGAGCGGTGAGGCGATGCGCAGGAGGCGCTCCATCAGATCCCGCGCGCGTTGCCGCTCGCCCACGATCGCGAGCGCGGACACGAGCCAGAACGAGCAGATCAGGAATGTGCCCTCCTTGCCGGAGAGGCCGTCGTCCGTCTCCTCCGTGCGGTAGCGGAGGACGAACCCGTTCTCGGTGAGCTCGTCGGCGATCGCGAGGACGGTCGCGTGCAGTCGCTCGTCGCCGGGCGGCAGGAAGCCCTCCATCGCCGCGAGCAGGACCGAGGCGTCGAGCGAGTCGGTCTCGTAGTGCTGGCGGAGCACTCCGCGCTTCGAGACGCCGTGCTCGAGGATGTCCGACTTGATCTCGTCGGCGGTCTCGCGCCAGCCCTTGGCGCGGTTTTGGTCGCCTCTGATCTCGGCCAGCTGCGCCGCCCGGTCGAGGGCGACCCAGCACATGAGCTTCGAGGAGACGTAGTGCTGCGGTGTACCACGTGCCTCCCAGATGCCCTGGTCGGGGTCACGCCAGACCTTGATCGCGCATTCCGCCTGCGACTCCACGAGCGGCCACAGGCGCCGGGGCAGGCGCTGGGCGCGCCGGGTGTGCAGCAGGATCGAGTCGAGCACGGAGCCGAACACGTCGTTCTGACGCTGGTCGAAGGCGCCGTTCCCGATGCGGACGGGGCGTGCGCCCTCGTAGCCCGTGAGCTCGTCGAGCGTCGACTCGGTCAGGTCGCGCCGCCCGTCGATCCCGTACATGATCTGGAGCGACCCGTCCTTCGTCGGCTCGACGTCGGCGACGAACTGCATGAACTCGTCGGCTTCCCAGTCGAGGTTCAGGAAGTGGAGCGCCTGGAGGGTGAACGTCGCGTCGCGCATCCACGTGTAGCGGTAGTCCCAGTTGCGCTCGCCGCCCGGGGTCTCGGGCAGTGACGTCGTGAGCGCCGCGACCGTCGCCCCGGTCGGCATGTACGTGAGGCCCTTGATCGCGAGCGCGGAGCGCTGGATCGGGTCCCGCCAGCGGTGGTCAGGGATTCGCGCACGGCCGAGCCAGTCGCGCCAGAAGCGCGTCGTCGAGGCGATCCGCGCCTCCGCGTCCTCGACGTCGTGTGGCGTGACGAGACCCTCGGCCCAGCTCAGCGCGCAGTATGCGCGCTCCCCTGCCCGGAGGGTGTGCCGTCCCCGCGCGCGGCTCTGTTCGATGCCGAGCGCCAGGTCGCTCGCGAGGCGGATCGTCAGCCCGCCACCGGTCGCCTCGGCGACGTGGCGGCCCCCGTCGACGAGCGTCCATTCCGCCGGAGCGCGGCCGTAGTCGAACACCGGCTCGCAGACGAGCTCGACCTCGACGTGGCCCTCGACGCATTCGACGGTGCGCACGAGCATGTGCTCTGCGTCGTCGTCCGCCGGCGGCCGGGTGTGCGGCGTGATCGCGTCTTCCTTGTCCCACGGCCCGAGGGTCAGCGCATCCCGCACGACGACCCAGCCCGACGGCACCTTCCAGGTCGTGACGAGCACGTTCGTCCCCGGCTCGTAGGCGCGGGCGGCCGGATGATGGATGCCGAACGGCGCGAACCGGAACGCACCCGCCTGGCGGTCGAGCAGGCTTCCGAAGACGCTCGGGGAGTCGAATCGGGGGACGCACAGCCAGTCGACGCCGCCGTCGTGGGCGACGAGGGCCCCTGTGTGGCAGTCCGAGAGGAAGCCGTAGTCGGCGATCGGGGGGAAGGGTGACGAGCCCAGGCTCGGTACGCCGCTGTCGGCGATCGCGCTCACGGCACGATCCAGGGATCTTGCCAGCGGCGGTGGCCGGCCACGAGCTCGTCGGCCTGGTCGGTCGGCCCCCACGAGCCGGGGGCGTACGCGTGCACCGGCGGTGGAGCGTCGAGCAGCGGCTGCATGATTCGCCAGGTCTGCTCGACGCCATCCTGGCGCGTGAACCGAGACGTGTCGCCGGCCATGGCGGCGTGCAGCAGGACCTCGTACGGGGTCGGGCCCTCGCCGCCCGCCTCGGCAAACTCGACGTCGAAGTGGATCGGCGCAGCTGTGCCCGCATCCGCCCTGTGTGCGTCGAGCACGATGCGCGCACCGGTCGAGGGATCGAGCTTGATCACGAGCTGGTTCGGATCGGGGCGGCGGTCGAAGGCCGCGAAGCCGAGGCGCGGCGGATGCCTGAAGACGAGTCGGACCTCGGTCTGCGTGACCGGGAGCCGCTTCCCGGTGCGGATGAAGAAGGGGACGCCGGACCAGCGCCAATTGTCGATGTCGAGCCGGAGCGCTGCGTACGTCTCGGTGGTGGAGCCTTCGGCCACGCCGTCGATCGAGCGGTAGCCGTCGTACTGGCCCCGCACGTACAGCGCGGGGTCGGCAGGGCTGATCGCACGAAAGAGCGCGACCTTCGCCTGCTGGAGCGTGTTCACGTCGCCGCCGGACGGTGGCTCCATCGCCGTCATGCCCACCACCTGCATCAGGTGGTTGACCACGACGTCCCGCAGGGCTCCGACCGGATCGTAGAAGTGGCCGCGATCCTCGACCCCGAAGTCCTCCGCCATCGTGATCTGCACGGACTCGACGTAGTTCCGGTTCCAGACCGGCTCGAGCATGGTGTTGGCGAAGCGGAGGTAGAGGATCTCCTCGAGCCCCATCTTCCCGAGGTAGTGGTCGATCCGCAGGAGTTGCGACTCGTCGATGGACTGGTGGAGCTCAGCCGCGAGCGCCCGCGCCGACTCGAGGTCGTGGCCGAAGGGCTTCTCGACGACGACGCGGGCCGTCTTCGTCAGGCCCGCTTCCGCCAGTCCCTTGACCACCGTCCCGAAGAGGAACGGCGGGATCTCGAGGTAGAAGACCGGCGAATGCGCGCCCGAGATCGCGTCGCCGACCCGCTCGTAGACCGCGCTGTCCGTGAAGTCGCCGGAGACGTAGGAGAGCCGCGCCGCGAAGCGGTCGAACACCTTCGGGTCGATC
>DASSBI010000144.1:0-3545 GCA_035698965.1 Gaiella sp.
CGCGGAGTAGAGGCCGTCGCGAACGACCGCGAGCGCTGCCGGATCGACACCGACCGCCTTGGGCGGGTCGGGGGCGAAGCGCCGCTCGACAACCGGCGACTGCCCGTTCGGGGCGGCGGTCTCGACCTGCGAGACGACGTACGGGGTGACGAGCTTGCCGCCGTTCGCGATCATCGCGTAGAAGCGCGCCATCTGCAGCGGCGTCACCTGCACGTCCTGCTGGCCGATCGAGAGCTGGATCGAGTTGCCCGGGTTCCAGGCGCGGTCCCAGTCGCTCTTGCCGACCTTCTTCCGCCAGGCGGGCGTCGGTACGAGCCCCTCGGATTCGCCGCCGAGGTCGAACCCCGTCGGGACGCCGAAGCCGAACTTCCTCGCCCACTGCTGCATCCGGTTCCGGCCCCGGTCACCCTCGAGATAGAACTGGTATCCCAGTTGGTAGAAGTAGGTGTCGCACGACCGGGCGAGCGCCTCGACCAGCGTCATCGGCTGGTTGACGTACGGGTCCCAGTTCCTGAACTCCTGCTTGTCGAGGCCGTACGTCGCGGTCGGCGTGCACTGGAGCGCCTGGTACGGCTGCAGCATGTGCTCCTGCATCGCCGCGAGCGCCGTCACAGGCTTCCAGATCGAGCCCGGCGGGTAGACGCCGCTCGTGACGCGGTTGATGCCCGGGTAGTTCTTCTCCTTCGCGACCTTGTCGTCCACGAGCGGCTCGATCTTCTTCGGGTCGACCCGCCCGACGTACACCGACGGCTTGTACGTCGGGCTCGAGGCCATCGCGAGCACCGCCCCGTCGTTCGGGTCGAGCGCGACGATCGCGCCACCGTCCGCGTAGTACGACTCGTTCGCCCGGGCCGTCGTGATCCCGTACCGCAGCGCCTGCTCCGCGGCGCGCTGGAGCCCCACGTCGATCGTCAGCCGCACGGCCTTGCCCGGCCGCGCCTCGCGGCGCAGCTGGAGCGGGCCCTGCGGGCGCCCCATGGAGTCGACGCGGATCTCGGCCTGGCCGGCGTCGCCGCGGAGGTACTCGTCGTCTCGCGACTCGACTCCGGTCTTTCCCACCTTGTCGCCCGGCTTGTAGACGTTGGGCTTCTGGTCGAGCTCGCCCTGCGACACCTCGCCCACGTAACCGAGCACCTGCGCCGCCAGCGACTGGTACGGGTAGTGGCGCAGGTAGGTCTGCTGGATCTGGACGCCCGGGAACTCGGAGGAGTGCTCGTACAGGTAGGCGACCTGGTCCTCCCCCACGGCAGTCTTCACCGTGATCGGGTTGAGCGGGTCGCCGATGCGCTGGTCCACCTCCTTGGCGAGCTGGAGCGGCGGTACCCGCAGAACGTCGGCGAGGTGCTCGATGACCGCGTAGCGGCGGTTCTTCGGCAGGTCGCCGACCCAGAGCTTCACGGCCGTGCCGGCGACGTTGTCGACGATCATCTTGCCGTGGCGGTCGAGGATCGTCCCGCGCGGCGCCTCGAGGCGGATCGTTCGGAGCTGATTCCCCTGCGCCGCCGCCAGGTACGTGTTGCCGGAGAGGACCTGGAGCGACCAGAGCCGGAAGAAGAGCACCGCGAACACGGCGAGCGCGACGATGCCGAGGATGCCCACGCGGAAGGCGAGGCCGGGCGTGAGCCGGTAGGGCGCCTCGACCCCCGGGTCGGGTGGGAGAAACCGGCTCGAGGACGCCCGTGGCTCGCCGTAGGGGGTGTGCGTACTCACACGAGCTCCACCTGACGCGGGCGCTCGAGCCCTCGGGGCGGCTCGAAGATCGCGCCGGTAATGCGGGAGACGCCGAGGGCGAGCACCGCCGCGAGGATCGCGCTCGGTATGGCGGTCACGAGCGCGTCGCGCGCGGCCACCGGCTCACCGAGGAGGAAATGGAGCGCGACTGCGCTGAGGCCGGCGAGGATCGAGATCGCGAACGCGGCGAGCGGGGCGGCATAGCGCCGGCCGCGGCCGGTCGTCTCGCCGTAGCGCCCAGCCCAGTAGCCGGCGAGCGTGAGCACGATCGACGTCGTCCCGAGCGTGCCGAGCGTCATGACGTCGACGAGGAGCCCACCGGCGAAGCCCGCCGCCGCCCCGGGGATCGAGCCTGCAGCCAGCGCGACGCAGACGATCGTGACGAGCAGCAGGTCGGGCTCGGCCCAGAGCACGCGCGCACCGCCGAGCACGGTCACCTGCACGATCGCGGCGACGAAGACGAGCGGAGCGATGCGCAGCGCCGCGCTCACCGCGCCAGGTCCTTACGGTCCAACGGGATCAGCACGAGCACCGCCTCGAGCGAGCTCAGGTCGGCGAACGGCGTCACCTGCACCTGGGTGTACAGGTCGGTGTCGGTGCGGCCGACGCTCGTGACGCGGCCGATCCGGATCCCGCGCGGGTAGAGCGACGAGAGGCGCGGCGAGCTCCAGCCCGACGTGACGATCGTGTCGTCGATCGCCACCCGGGCCTCCTTGGGCACGCGGTCGAGGCGGAGCGGCGCACGCGCGCCGTCACCGGAGCGGACGATGCCGAACGCCTGCGTCTCGACGTCGAGAGCCGACGCGGCGCTCGCGTCGTCCGTGAGCAGGGTGACGCGCGACGTACGCGAGCTCACGCGGCTCACCTTGCCGACGAGCCCGTCCTGGGTGACGACCGGGTCGTCGATCCGGACGCCGTCCTTGCGGCCCGCGGCGATCACGATCGCCTGCGCGTAGGCGCCCGCCGGCCGCGAGATCACCGCGGCCGCGAGCCCCGAGTAGCCCTCGGGGAAGCGAGGCCCGTTGCGGTACGCGAGGAGCTTTCGCAGCGTCACGTTCTCGCGGAGCGCGAGCTGTCGCTCGGCGACCTGCTGGCGCAGCAGCTCGTTCTCCTTCTCGAGCCGCGCGGCGTCCGAGCGGGCGTCGAGGAGGCTGCTCGTCCAGCCGTAGGCGTCGCGGAACGGCTCGGCGACACGGTCGGCGGCGACCTGGAACGGCCGCAGCACCGCTGCCGCCCCGTTCTGGACACTCGCGAGCGGCCCGCTGCCGTCCTCGCGGAAGGAGATGGTGACGAGCATGAGCGAGACCAGCACGAGGCCGCCCACGACGAGCCGCCGCCTCATGGCGGCGGAGGTTCGTGTCGAGGACTTGCCTTCCGCGGGTCGCCGGACGCTCACGCCCAGCACCGCCGTCCGTGCGGTGCGGTTCCGGGGCACTGGGCAATGGTAGCCGGGCTGGGGACTGGATCAGGGGACTGGCACCCGCAGGGTGCCTGTCTCCCAGCGACGCGTCGCCCCTCGTGAGCGTCACTGGGGTCAGGCACCTTGCAGGTGCCAGACCCCGCCGCCCTGTCCCCAGCGACGCGTGGCCCCTCGTGAGCGTCACTGGGGTCAGGCACCTTGCAGGTGCCAGACCCCCCTACCGGCGGTTGCCGTTCCTGCGGGCGCGAGCGCGGTTCGAGCGGTGGATCGCCTCGAACTCCTCGAGGCTGCGCCCGGAGCCGACCGCCACGCAGGTGAGCGGGCTCTCGGCGAGGTGGACGGGCATCTGCGTCTCGTGCCGGAGACGCTGGTCGAGCCCCTGCAGGAGCGCGCC
>DASSBI010000145.1:0-2777 GCA_035698965.1 Gaiella sp.
GGGATGGGCGCACCTGGGATCGAACCAGGGACCTCTCGCGTGTGAAGCGAGCGCTCTCCCGCTGAGCTATGCGCCCGGGAGAGCGACAAGGCTAGCGCGTTCCGGCGTGGCTAGGAGAGCACCCAGGCGTCGTCGGAGATCACGGGCACCTCGGCGCCGCCTCGCTCCACACCGAGCACGGTGACCTCGGGGCCGCCGACCATGAAGTCCGTGTGGACGACGGAGTCGTTGTAGCCGCGCGCGGCGAGCTCGTCGTCGCTCAGCTCCTCGCCGCCGTCGAGGGCGCCCTTGATCCCCTGGCCCCATGCGATGTGGCAGGCGGCGTTCTCGTCGAAGAGGGTGTCGTAGAAGACGACGCCCGTCTTGCGCACGCGGGAGTCGCCGTCGACCAGGGCCACCTCGCCGAGGTAGCTCGAGCCCTCGTCGGTCGCCATCTCCTCGCGCACGGCGTCGGCGCCGGACTCGGCGCGCACTTCGACGGCCTTTCCGGCCTCGAAGCGGACCTCGAGGCCGCGCACGATCGTCCCACCGAGTGAGAGCGGGAACGTCGAGCGCACGATGCCCTCGGTGAGCCTGCGGTCGGGGGTCGTGAAGACCTCCTCGGTCGGGACGTTGACGATGTGCGGGATGCCGTCGACGGTCTCCTCGGCCCCGGTCAGCCAGCGGTGACCCTCCGGGAGACCGACGCGCAGGTCTGTCCCCGGGCCGACGAAGCGGAGTGACGCAAAGCCACGCTCGTCGAGCGTTGCGGCCCGCTGCCGGAGCCGCTCGATGTGCTCGCGCCAGGCCTGCACCGGATCCGGCTCGTCGAGACGAGCCGCGGTGGCGACAGCGTCCCAGAGGCGCTCGACGTCGGGCTCACCGAACACCGTGCGCGCCCAGCCCTCGTTCGGGTAGCCGAGGATCGTCCACTGGATGAGACGCCGGTTCTCGGCGTCGAGGAGCTTCTCGACGGCGGCGCGCGGGCGTGCGCGCTGCGCGCGGCGCTGATCGAGGTCGGCGAGCAGCTCGGGCTCGGCGTCGCCGGTGATCGAGATCGTCGCGCCGCGGGTCTCCACCATGTGATCGATCAGCGCGACCGTCCACGGAGGGCTCCAGTCGAGCGAGTCGTCGGGAGCATGCTCGACCCGCGCGCGCTTCAGGTGGTCGTCGCGGTAGATCACCTCGACATAGCGCGCGCCGCGCTCGTACGCGACCCGTCCGATGGCCCGGACCAGGGGGAGATGCTCCGGGTCGGCCGAGACCCGAAGGAACTGCCCCGGCTGGAGGTTGACGGCGACCTCGACCGCGAGGCGTGCGTACCTGTCGAGCCGCTCCGCAGGACCCACTAAGGCAAACCCTATTCACATTTGACGGGTCTGTCGATCGTCGGATCGGCGTGTCAGGCAGCGTGGTAGCGTCCGCGCGATGCCGGTCGCAGCCATCACGGGGCTCGGAAAGACGGTGCTCCTGATCGTCGCGATCACCTTCATCGCGTGGGCGCTCGTCACGGCGATCTTCGTCCCGAAACGCAGCCCGGGATTCCCGTTGCGGCTCGACGCGTACATCCTCGTCTCCGTCGTCCTGTTCATTGCCCAGATGAGCGCGGTCGTGTGGGTGACCGGGACGCAGGAGACCGAGGAGGAGACCCACGCGGCGGAGACGGGCGGCGGGACGACCGAGGGCGGCACGACGACAGAAGCGCCCGCGGGCGACGCCGCCGCCGGAAAGCAGGTGTTCGAGTCCGCCGGCTGCGTCGCGTGCCACACGCTCGCGGACGCCGGGTCGACCGGCACGGTCGGGCCGAACCTCGACGACGCGAAGCCTGCGGCAACGCTCGTCGTGACCCGCGTGACGGACGGCTCGGGCGCGATGCCGTCGTTCAAGGACAAGCTCACGGAGCAGCAGATCCAGGACGTCGCGGCCTACGTCTCGTCGGTCGCCGGAACGTCGTAAGGATTCCGTTCGGGATCGTTCTTCCCGCGACGAGAGTGGGAAGGCTCCTCACGTCATCGATCTGGTTCGTGCTCGCACGGACCCAGACGAGAGGGGAGTTTCCATGAGACGACTGATAGCCACTGCTGCGGCACTGATCACCGCGGCCGTCGTCGTGCCCGCCGCCCTTGCAGCGACGGCAACGCCGTTCGGGGGCGCGACGACGTCCGGCGGGATCCTGCACCTCGTCTCCAACACCGGGGACGTGGGCGCCACGAACGACTCCTCGGGCGCGTCGTTCAGCGGAACGGCTGTCACGACGTTCTCGAGCATCACGACGCTCTCGACGGAGTTCAACGTCACCGACGACGACTGCGCGGGTGGGTCGCCACGCTTCCAGGTCCGCGTCCAGACGCCGTCCGGCGAGAAGAACGTGTTCGTCTACCTCGGGCCGACGCCGTCGTTCACGGGGTGCTCGCAAAACGTGTGGATCGCGTCCGGGAACCTGATCGGGTCCGCGGACGGCCGGTACGACACGAGCCAGGTGCAGGCCGGCACGCAGGTGTCGACCTACGCGCAGGCGCTCGCGCTCGTCGGCACCTACCAGGTCACGGGCATCTCGCTGGTGGTCGACTCGGGCTGGGCGTTTTCCGACAAGGAGCAGACGGTCGACGTCCGGAACGTCAAGGTGAACTCGTCGACCTTCTTCACGCCGGAGGGGCCGAAGCCGCCTGGAGGCCAGGGGATGAGCCCCGGCCAGGCGTGCAAGATGCTTCGCGCCGAGATGGGCGCTGACGCGTTCCGCGCCGCCTACGGCACGAACCGGAACCAGGCGAACGCGTTCGGCAAGTGCGTCTCGCAGA
>DASSBI010000146.1:0-3133 GCA_035698965.1 Gaiella sp.
GTGCTCACCGGTTCCACACGGCTGCCGGGCCTAGATGTAGCCGGCGCGGGTCGCGGTCGCGGCGGCCGCGGCCCGCGAGGACTGCGTGAGCTTGCGGAGGACGTTCGCGACGTGGCGGTGCACCGTGTGCTCGCTGAGGACGAGCGAGGACGCGATCTCGCGGTTGGAGAGCCCGGCCGCGACGAGGCGCAGCACCTCCGTCTCGCGGCGGCTGAGCGGCGAGGTGCCGTTCGGCTCCGCGGCCGCAGCGTCGTCCAGGAACCCCGCGAGCGCCCGCTGGAGGTCGCGCTGGTCGTCGTGCCAGGGGAGATGCGCGTCGCCCGAGAGAGCGACGAAGCGGGCGTTCGGAAGGAGCGACGCGAGCTCCCGTCCGCGGCCGATCGGCACGGTGCGGTCGCCGCGGCGGTGCAGCACGAGCGACGGCGCCGTCACCGCGGGCAGGTAGGAGCGAGCATCCGAGGAGAGGTCGAGCTCGAGGAACGCCGCCGCGACGTCCGCATCCGCCGCGTGGCGCTGGTAGCGGCTGAGCGCCTCGATCTGCTCGCCGCCACCGCGTGGGACGAAGAGGCCGGAGAGCATCTGCGTGGCCAGCAACCAGTTCACGCGCGCGAAGTCGACGAGTGAGCGGCGCGTCGCCTCGGGGATGTCGTCGCGGGAGGCGTAGCCACCGAAGAAGACGATCTTCTGCACGCGCTCGGGCATCTCGGACGCGAGGCGGGCGGTCGCGAGGCCGGCGCACGAGCACGCAAAGAACGTCGCCGGCCCGTCCGTGCAGGCGTCGAGCACGGCAGCGAGCTGCGAGGCCTCGTTCTCCGCGGTGGGCGGGCGCTCGAGCACGCGGTCGGAGAGCCCGACCCCGAGCCTGTCGTACCGGACGACCCGGTGCGAACGGGCGAGACCCTCGAAGAACCCGCGCGCCGCAGGGTCGTCCCAGTCCTCCTCGAGGTGCGACACCCAGCGCCCGCCGAAGAGCAGCAGCGGGCCCTCGCCGACGGTCGCGTACGCGAGCCGGCGCCCGTCGAGCTCCGTGAAGCGGAGGTTCTGCTCCATCACCCGTGAGCGTAGTGGCCTGAACGGGCCATGTCCAGAAGATGGCCCGGTGCGGGGAAGTTCGAAGGTCGGTCGTTCGTTGACCATCCCCATATGCACGCGCGCTACGTCGACGGGATCACGATCAGGCCGCTCCGCGACGGCGACACGGAGACGGTCGCCTCGCTCTTCGCGCGGCTCGGGTCGCGCTCGCGCGAGCGGCGCTTCTGCGGCGCCAAGCCCCGCCTCGGCGAGGCGGAGCTCGCGGCGCTCTCCCGCGTGGATGCCGAGCACCACGTGCTCGTTGCCTATGTCGAGCGAGACCCGCGGCCCGCCGGGATCGCGCGGCTCGTGCGCGACGGAAGGTCGGCGGAGATCGCCTTCGAGGTCGCCGACGAGCATCAGGGCCGCGGGATCGGCTCGGTGCTCGCCCGCGAGCTCGCCGCCGACGCGCGCGCCGCGGGGATCACGGAGCTCGTCGCCACCGTCTGCGGCGACAACATTGCGATCGTCTCGCTCCTGCGCCGCGTCGCGAGCTCGCTCCGCGTGACGTGGCGGGGCGGCGAGCGCGAGTTCGTGCTCGGCCTCGAACGCTAGGAGCTCGTCAGCTTCTCGAGCGCGGCCTCGGCTTCGGCGACGCTCTGCCCGGCGGCGTCCGCGTCGGCTCGTAGACGACGGGCGTCCCGCTCGGCCACGTCGGCCGCTCGTGCGAGCCTGCGCGCCTCGTCTCGGGCCTCGGCAAGCGCCTTGCGCGCCTCCTGCACCCGGGCGCGATCCGGCTGCGGCTTCTTCTGCTTCGGCGAACGGCCGGCCGCGGGAGACGACGGGCGCCGGGGCGCCGCGCCGGCCATCGCCTCGAAGCCCGTCGCCTCGACCGGCTCGGTCAGTCGACCGTCGAGCAGGACGTCCGGGTCGGCCGCCGCCGCAGCGCGGAGCGTGGTGGCGACATCGCGGAGCACGGCGTCGGAGGGACGGCGATCAGCCTCCGCGAGCACCTCCCGCGCCGCTCGAGCGAGGGCGTCCGCGGTCGTCCGGAACCGCTCGTCCGCGTCGGGCTTGCCGGCGCGGATCGCGGCCGCCGCCTCGACGAGTGACTCGACGTCGGCGCGGCGCTCGCGGGCAAGCCGATTGACCACCCAGGCGGCGAGCACGGGCTTTCGAAGGCCTGCGATGGCGGTCGCCTCGTCGCGCTTGCCGTCGGCACGGAGCCGGCGAGCGAGCGCGTCCCGCTCCTCCGTGAACCCCGCGAGCGGCAGCCCGTAGAGCCGGTCGATCTCGGTGTCGAGCGGCGGCTCGCCCACCCGAGGGACGATAGAGATCGCCGAGGCGAGACGACGGGAAAGCCGCAGAGACGATCCGCGGGCATCCGGATGAGGCGGGGACTCGTCCCTGGGACGCTCCGGAGCAATGGCGGACGCATCCGGATTCGCCACTGGATCGCTCGACGCCCTGCCGCCGGCGGAGGTCGCGCGGAAGGCCGAGAGCGTGGGCGTCGCCAAGGCGACAGCGCCGGTGGTCGACCTGTTCGTCCTCGCCGTCCTCGCCGGAGCCTTCATCGCGCTCGGCGCTGCGTTCGCGACCACGGTCGCGAGCGGCAGCGACCTGCCCTACGGCGTCACGCGGCTGCTTGCGGGCCTCGCCTTCACGCTCGGCCTGATCCTCGTGGTCGTCGCCGGAGCCGAGCTGTTCACCGGGAACAACCTGATCGTGATGGCCCGGGCGAGCGGACGGATCGGGACGTGGGCGCTGCTGCGCAACTGGGCGATCGTCTACGTGGGCAACTTCGTCGGCGCGTTCGGCACGGCTGTGCTCGTCTGGCTCGGCAAGCAGTACACGTTCGGCGGCGGCGTCGTGGGGACGACGGCGCTCACGACCGCTGTGAGCAAGGTCGGTCTCGGCTTCGGGCAGGCGATCGCCCTCGGCGTGCTCTGCAACGCGCTTGTCTGCCTCGCGGTATGGCTGACGTACGGCGCGCACACGACCGCCGACAAGGTGCTCGCGATCGTGCCGCCGATCGCTGCGTTCGTCGCGACCGGCTTCGAGCACTCGGTCGCAAACATGTACTTCGTCCCCGTCGCGCTCCTGATCGAGCGCGATCACGCCT
>DASSBI010000147.1:0-2818 GCA_035698965.1 Gaiella sp.
ATGTACTTGCAACTGCAATATCGAACACGGAAGGACCAATGGCACTCAACGTGACGACCGAGACCTTCGACCAGGAGGTCATCAAGAGCGAGACGCCCGTTCTCGTCGACTTCTGGGCCGAGTGGTGTGGCCCGTGCCACGCCGTCGCCCCGGTGCTCGACCGCATCGCGGCCGAGCGCGAGACCGAGCTGAAGCTGGTGAAGGTCAACATCGACACCGAGCACGAGCTCCAGCAGCGCTACGGCGTCGCCTCGATCCCGACGATGATCCTCTTCAAGGACGGCGAGCCGTCCGCGTCGGTGATCGGCGCGCAGCCGAAGGGCGCGATCGAGCGCTCGCTCGGCCTCGCGGTCTAGCTCTCCCCCACGCCCCCTCCCCCCTGGGGTCTGGCACCGCAAGGTGCCTGACCCCAGCGAACGCCCGCGTCACAGCCGTGCTCGAACGTGAAGCGTCACTGGGGACAGGCACCCTCCGGGTGCCAGTCCCCTAGGCTGCCCCCGTGAGCCCTCGCCACGTCCCCGCCTCCGTGACCGAGCTGTCCCGCGTCGGCCTGCTCTCGTCGCTTCCCGGCGAGACGCTGACGCGGCTCGCGGAGCGCATGGCGCGCGAGGACGTGCAGCCGGGCCAGGCGATCGTCTCGGAGGGCGAGCCCGGCGACCGGTTCTACGTCCTCCTCTCCGGGATGGCGGCCGTCGCGCAGGAGGTGCGAGGCGCCCGCTCCGTGCTCCGTCCCGGCGACACGTTCGGCGAGGTCGCGCTCGCGATGGGCATTCCCCGCACCGCGACGGTGACGGCGATGCTTCCGTCCGTCGTCGCGAGCTGCGACCGCGCGACCTTCGACGAGCTGCTGCGTCCGCTCTTCGCGGACGACGCCTGAGCAGGCCCGGGACGCTTCAGGCGAGCTCGCGGAGGACGGCGTCGGAGAGGCGGGGCCACGCCTCCTTGGCCCACTCCCCGAACGGGCGCGTCGTCAGGGCCGCGCACGCGACGCCACGGTCGGGGTCGACCCAGACGAACGTCCCGCTGCCGCCGAAATGGCCGTACGTCCTCGGCGAGGTCAGCGCGCCCGACCAGTGCCCCTCCTTCGTGCCCTTGAGCTCGATGCCGAGCCCCCAGTCGAGCGGGCTGAAGCGGCCGAAGTCGGGGAGCACGCCGTCGAGGCCCGGGAACTGGACGCTCGTCATCTCCTCGTGAGTCTCCGGCGCCACGAGACGGGGTGAGAGCAGCTCGCGGCCGAGCGCGAGGACGTCGTCGAGCGAGCCGTGCATACCGGCGCCGGGATGGCCGTCCGGGTCGAGCCGGAGGCCCAGCGGCTCGACGACCGCCGCCCGAACGTACTCCGCGAAGGGCATCTCGGCTCGTCCCGCGACGTGCTCGCCGAGGACGCGGAAGCCCTCGTTCGAGTAGATGCGCCGCCGGCCGGGCGGTGCGATCGGAGACTCGCCCTCGAAGGGCAAGCCCGACGCATGAGCCAGCAGATGCCGGATCGTCGCGCCGGGAGGGCCGGCGGCCTCGTCGAGGTCGACGACACCCTCCTCGGCGGAGACGAGCGTCGCGAGAGCGGCGACCGGCTTCGAGAGAGACGCGAGGCGCACTGACCTCTCCGTGTCGCCGTGGGAGGCCACCGCAGCGTCGGCACGCGTCACTCCGGCGGACGCGAACGGCACGTCCCACGTGTCGATCTGTCGGAGTGCGTCCACCCGGCGATCGTAGTGACGGGCCTCTGCCGAGGCTGTAGCGTCCCGCCGAAAGGAGCGAGCGATGAGCGACATCACGATGCGGCTCGAGCTGGTGGCGGTGCCCGTCTCCGACGTCGATCGGGCAAAGGAGTTCTACGTCCGCGTCGGGTTCAACCCCGATCACGACCACGTCGTCGGGGAGGGTCTCCGCTTTGTGCAGCTGACCCCGCCCGGCTCCGCGTGCTCGATCGCGATCGGCGCCGGGCTGACGGAGATGACGCCCGGCTCGGTCAAGGGCCTTCAGGTCGTCGTCGAGGACATCGAGGCGGCTCGTGCCGCGCTTGCCGAACGCGGCGTCGAGGTGAGCGACGTCCGGGACTTCCCGTGGGGACGGTTCGTCTTCTTCAGCGACCCGGACGGGAACGCGTGGTCGGTGCAGCAGATCCCGGACAGGACGTAGGGGACGCGCCGATGCGCCATAGGCTCATCTCGGGCAGCTCTCCGTACGAGGGGGTTGCGGGATTCTCGCGCGCCGTCGTCGCAGGCGACCGTGTGCACGTCGCCGGGACGGCGCCGATCCCGGCCGACGGCTCGCCTGCACCGGAAGGCGCCTACGAGCAGGCGCGGCTGTGCCTCGAGATCATCGGTGCCGCGCTCGAGCAGGCGGGCTCGTCGCTCGAGCGCGTCGTACGGACGAACATCTACGTCACCGATCGTGCGCACTGGGAAGAGGTCGCTCGGGCGCACGGGGAAGCGTTCCGCGACGTCCGCCCCGCCGCGACCTGCGTCGTCGCCGACCTGCTCGATCCCGCATGGAAGGTCGAGATCGAGGCGGAGGCAGCGCTCCCGTGAAGCAAATCGTCCCGCGCTCGATCACGGGTGTCGCCGACGGGCCTGCCGCCAGCGTCCTCGACCACGAGTTCGGCGCGAGCGAGCCGTACACGTTGGGCGTCGAGGAGGAGTACATGCTCCTCGACCCGGAGAGCTTCGACCTCGTCCAGCACATCGAGATGGTGCTCGACGCGATCCAGGGCGACGAGCTCGCGAGCCGTCTCAACGCCGAGCTGATGCAGTCGGTGCTCGAGATCGCGACGCCCGTGTGCCGCACGGCGGGCGACGTGATGCGCGAGCTCCAGACG
>DASSBI010000148.1:0-4588 GCA_035698965.1 Gaiella sp.
CGAGACCGAGTGGCGCCGCAGCTCGCGCAGCTCGGCCGCGCTTGCCGCCGTCACGTCCTGACCGCCGATCCGGATCGCGCCCGCCGTCGGCTCGATCAGCCTGATCAGCGTGCGGACGAGCGTCGACTTTCCCGAGCCCGAAAGACCCATCACGACGAACACCTCGCCCGGCCAGACGTCGAAGGACACGTCCCGGACGGCGGCGACGCAGCCGGTCTTCGCACGCAGCTCCGCGCGGGCGAGCTCGGCGTCGGGCGTCCCCAGGATGCGCTCCGCCTTCGGCCCGAAGATCTTCCAGATCCCCGACGCCGCGATGAGGGGCTCGCCGACTCGGCCGTTGCCGGTCACGCGGGCTGATATATCAGCCGGCCGCGCCCGTGTCCAGACACGGCGCTCGGGACCCCGCGCAGGTCAGACGTCGAAGCGGATACCCTGCGCGAGCGGCAGCTGGTTCGTGAAGTTCACCGTCGCTGTCTGCCGGCGCATGTATGCGCGCCATGCATCCGATCCCGACTCGCGGCCGCCCCCGGTCTCCTTCTCGCCTCCGAACGCCCCGCCGATCTCCGCCCCGCTCGGGCCGATGTTGACGTTCGCGATGCCGCAGTCCGACCCGGCTGCGGCGAGGAACCGCTCGGCCTCGCGGAGGTCGGTGGTGAAGATCGACGAGGCGAGGCCCTGCGGCACGCCGTTCTGGAGCGCGAGCGCTTCGTCGAGCTCGGCGTATGTGAGGACGTAGAGGATCGGCGCGAAGGTCTCCCGGGCGACGACGTCGGACTGCGCCGGCATGCGGACGATCGTCGGCTCCGCGTACCAGGCGTCGGGCCACCGCTCGGCGTGCGCGCGGCCACCTCCGACAACCACCTCGCCGCCCTCGTCGCGTGCCTGACCGAGAGCCGCCTCCATCCGTCCGAACGCCTCGCCCGTGACGAGCGGGCCGACGAGGGTGCCCTCTTCGCGCGGATCGCCGATCGGCACGCTCCGGTACGCCGCGGCGAGGCGGTCGACGAGGTCGTCCGCGACGGACTCGTGGACGATCAGGCGACGCAGCGACGTGCAGCGCTGGCCGGCCGTCCCGACGGCGGCGAACAGCACCGCGCGAACGACGAGATCGAAATCGGCGCTCGGTGCGACGATCGCTGCGTTGTTGCCGCCGAGCTCGAGCAACGACCGCCCGAGCCGCCCCGAGATGCGCGGCGCGATCGCCTTCCCCATCGCCGTCGAGCCCGTCGCGGAGACGAGCGGGATGCGCTCGTCGTCGGCGAGCTGCACCGCACGGTCGGCGCCGCCGAGCACGAGCTCGAAAAGGCCGTCCGGCACGTCGCCGAAGCGCTCGGCGGCCCGACGGAGGAGCGAGGTCGTCGCGATCGCCGTCAAGGGCGTGCGCTCGGACGGCTTCCAGATCACCGGGTCGCCGCAGACGAGCGCGAGCGCGGCATTCCAGCTCCACACGGCGACCGGGAAGTTGAAGGCGCTGATCACGGCCACCGGCCCGAGCGGGTGCCACGTCTCCGTGAGGCGGTGACCGGGACGCTCCGAAGCGATCGACTTCCCGTAGAGCTGGCGCGACAGCCCGACCGCGAAGTCGCAGATGTCGATCATCTCCTGGACCTCGCCGAGGCCCTCCTGCGCGATCTTCCCGACCTCGAGGGTGACGAGCGCGCCGAGCTCCTCCTTCTCGCGACGCAGCTCCTCGCCGAGGAGCCGGACGAGCTCCCCGCGACGGGGCGCGGGCACGTCGCGCCAGGCCTCGAAGGCAGCGACGGCGCGTGCGACGGCAGCGTCCGTCTCCCGCTCGCTCGTCCGCGCGACGCGCCCGATCTCCTCACCGGTGATCGGCGTCCGGACGACGACGTCGCCGTCGGCGACGAGCGCCGAACCGACGCCGAGGCGCTCGAGCAGGTCGGACGGAGAGGTCGTGGCGGTAAGAGAGGTCATCGGAATCAGTGTAGGGGGACTGGCGCCGGCGCCTGCTGCGGGGACTGGCACCGCCAGGTGCCCCTCCCCAGTGGAGCGTGGAGCATGGGAGCGACACTGGGGTCAGGCACCTTTGGTGCCAGACCCCGGGCTACGCGGTGACCAGGTCGGGCACGAGACGACCGGTCTCGTCGAAGCGCGCGTTCCAGTGCGCGTACGCCGACTCGACCTCGCCGATGTCGTGGCCTCGGTCGGCGATCCGCACCGGCTGGGCCGCGTCCGGAGTGACGCGGTACTGGTACCAGGTGATGTCCCAAGCGAAGGTGAGCACCGTCTCGGCGTTGACGCCTGTGAGCGGGACGATCGAGACCTTCGGGTCGCCGAGGCTCTTGGCGACGCCCGCCACCGTCCGGCGGAAGTCCGACTGGTTGAAGAGGTCGGCGGCCTCGACGAGTGTCAGCTCGTCGTCGGAGAGGCGGCGCAGGATCGGCTCCGACACGACGGGCTCGGCCTCCTCCTCGCGGGCTCCGAGCAGCGCCTGCCAGAGCGTCTTCTGACGCTTGCGGCGCGGATTCTGCTGGAGCGCCGGCGACACGGCATGCCCCTCACGTACCCAGCCGTGGTCGAGCGCCACGTCGCTGCAGAGCGGGCAGACGTCGACGAACTCGTGGCCGTCCGGCGAGTAGCGGAGCGTGTGCTCGCCCATCAGGAGCGTCCGCTCGCAGATCGCGCACGTGCGCGTGACGTTGGATTTGGTGACCCGCATCGCAGCGGCCACTATAGCCCCGCGGCAACGAATCCACAGTCTGTGGACAACCGCGCGCGCCGAAACGCCTGGTGTCCGACTTAAAGTCGGACACCACACGGGCCGCGCCTACGCGTTCGCTGTCTCGCGCGCCTTCTTGGTCTCGTCGACGATCTTCTGCGCGACGTGCGTGGGCACCTGCTCGTAGCGCAGCAGGTGCATCGCGTAGTCGCCGCGGCCGCCGGTCATCGAGGTCAGCGACTGCGAGTACGTGAGAAGCTCGGCCATCGGCACCTCGGCCTTGATCGTCGTCATCCCCGCCGCCGGCTCCATGCCGTTGAGCCGTCCGCGGCGTGAGTTGAGGTCGCCGTTGACTGCGCCGACGGCCTCGTCGGGAACGGTCACCTCGAGCTCCATGATCGGCTCGAGCAGCACCGGGTCGGCTTTCGCGTACGCCTCCTTGAAGGCCATCGAGCCGGCGATCTTGAACGCCATCTCGGACGAGTCGACGTTGTGGTACTGGCCGTCGACGAGCTTGACCCGCACGCCCTGGATCGGCGCTCCGGCGAGCTCGCCGTGCTGCATCGCCTCCTGGATGCCCTTGTCGACCGCGGGCCGGTAGCTCTGCGGGATCACGCCGCCGACGATCTTGTCGACGAACTCGTACCCCTCGTGGCCGTCGATCGGCTCGAGCACGATCTCGCAGTCGCCGAACTGGCCGCGGCCGCCCGTCTGCTTCTTGTAGCGGTGCCGGGCGCGCGACTCCGAGCGGATCGTCTCGAGGTACGGGACGCGCGGCTGGTGGAGCTCGACGTCGACGCCGAAGCGACGCTTCGCGCGTTCGAGAGCCACCTCGACGTGCATCTGGCTCATGCCGGCAAGGATCTCCTCGCCGGTCTGCGGGTCGCGCCGCAGCCGGAGCGTCTGGTCCTCCTCGGCGAGGCGCTTGATCGCGGAGGCGACCTTCTCCTCCTCGCCCTTGATCTTCGGCGTCACGGCGAAGCTCATCACCGGCTCGGGGAAGCCGAACGCCGGCGGCTCGACGGCGACCTCCTTGTCCGTCAGCAGGTCGCCGGTTTGCACGTTCTTCAGCTTGGCGACACCGCCGAGGTCGCCCTCGCCGAACTCCTTCGCAGGGGTCGTCGTCTTGCCCTGGAGCTGCAGGAGCGATCCCATCCGCTCCTTCGAGTGCTCGCGGTGGTCGACGAGCGTCGTCTCTGTCGTGACGTCACCCCTGAGCACGCGGAAGAGGTTGATCTTCCCGGCGAACGGATCGGCGATCGTCTTGAAGACGAAGGCGGCGGTGGACGCGCCCTCGACCTCGAACGGCGCGCCGCGCTTTGCCGGTGACGGGACGCCTTCCACCAACAGGTCGAGCAGCGCATGCGTGCCGAGGTTCTTGGTCGCGACCGAGCAGCCGACGGGGAAGATCTCGCCCCGCGTCACGCCGAGCTTGAGCGCCGCTGCGACGTCGTGCTCGTCGAGCTCCTCCCCCTCGAGGTAGCGCTCCATGAGCGCCTCGTCGATCTGGACCACCTCGTCGAGCAGCTTCTCGCGGTACTCCTGCGCGAGCTCCGTCATCGAGTCGGGGATCGCGACCGGGTCGGACTCCTTCTGGCCCTCCGGCGACAGGTACGCACACATGTGGAGGACGTCGACGATCCCGGTCAGCTCGTGCTCGGCCCCGATCGGGATGTGCACGGCGACGCACTTCGACGAGAACTGATCCTGGATCTGCCCGAGCGTGCGGAAGAAGTCGGCCCGCTCGCGGTCGAGCATGTTCACCACGAGGACGCGCGCGAGGCCGAGATCCTCGGCCAGCTTCTTGACGCGGGCGGTGCCGACCTCGAAGCCCATGACGCCGGAGACCACGACGAGCGCGCCCTCGACGACCCGCAGCGCGCATCGCGCCTCGCCCTGGAACGACGG
>DASSBI010000149.1:0-3054 GCA_035698965.1 Gaiella sp.
CTGGCCCTCGGGCGCGGCGAAGACGATGTTGAGGACGCCGCCCTGCTCGGACGCGAACTCCGCCTCGATCAGGTCGGTCGCCCGCTGGGTGTCCGACCCGGGGATCTCGAACTCGTCGCGCAGGGAGCCGCCGACGGTGGCGACGAGCGCGATCAGGACGACGACGATCCCGAGCCATGAGCCAAGGACGCGCCACGGGTGCGTTGCGCACGCACGCGCCCAGCGCGCGAGCGCTCCGGTCGACAGCCGTTCGTGCGCGGCGAGCCGCGCGCCTCCGTTCCCGTTTTCCGCGGTGTGGTCGCTCATGGAGCCGCCCCTTCCCTCATGTTCTGCGGTCGTCGATTCCCCCAGGATTCCAACCGTCGTACGCGTGCACAGTACGGCGGTCAGGCGCGAGGATGGTACGGGCTGCCGCACCATGCTCATCGGGGAAGACCCCCACGCGGCCCTGATCTCATCGGTTCTTCGGCTCGTATGCTGGCGGCGTGGGCGACGATCGCGCGAGACCGCTCTCCGGACGCGTCGCCGTCGTCACGGGCGCGAGCCACGAGATCGGCGCTGCGATGGCCGAGGAGCTCGCGTGGCGTGGCGCGGCGGTGGCGGTCGCACATCACGGAGCCCCGCAGCTCGCCCGAGCGGTCGCGGGCCGGGTTCGAGCGGCCGGCGGGCGCGCGATCGAGGTCGACGGCGACCTCTCGCTCGTCGGCGACAACCGGCGGCTCGTCGAGCGCACCGTCGCGGAGCTCGGCCGACTCGACGTCTTCGTCGCGAACGCCGGGCTCACGCGCTGGGCGCCGTTCCTCGACGTCGACGAGGAGACCTGGGACGCGGTCGTCGACCTGAACCTGAAGGGCTCGTACTTCGGGGCGCAGGCCGCGGCACGGCAGATGGCAGAGCAGGGCGACGGCGGCCGGATCGTCTTCTCCTCGTCGGTGACCGGCACGCTCGCGATCGCGAATGCCTCCGCCTACGCCGTCACGAAGGCCGGGCTGCAGCACATGGCGCGGGTGCTCGCCCTCGAGCTCGGCGCGCACGGGATCACGGTGAACGCGCTCGCGATCGGCGCCACGGTCAACCAGCGGAACCTCGCCGACGACCCAGCGTATGCGGAGCATTGGGCCGGCGTCCTCCCCACCGGTCGCGCCGGGACGACGGGAGACGTTGCCGCGGCGCTGGGATTCCTCGTCTCCCCCGGGGCTGCGCAGGTCACCGGCCACACGCTGACCGTCGACGGCGGCTGGTCCGGGATGGGGCGCACTCCGTGACGGCGCCGCTCGCCCACGACGAGCGCGGGAACGGCTCCGCGATCGTGCTGATCCACGGACATCCGTTCAACCGGCGGATGTGGAGCGGTCAGCTGGACGCTCTGAGCGACCAGTTTCGTGTCGTCGCGCCCGATCTGCCCGGCTACGGCGAGTCGCCCGCGCGGAGCGAGACGATTACGCCGCGCGGGCTCGCCGAGGCCGTGGTCGAGCTCATGGACGCGCTCGATGTCGAGCGGGCCACCGTCGTCGGGCTCAGTCTCGGCGGGCTCGTCGCGATGGAACTCGGGCTCGGCTACCCCGACCGGGTCGACGGGCTCGTCCTCACCGCGACGACGGCGGCGCCGCTCACGCCGGAGGAGGCCGGCATGCGACGCTCGACGGCGGCGCGCATCGAAGAGGACGGGATGCTCGACCACGCCCTCGAGATGGCAGGGCGCCTCTTCGGGCCGGCGGCGCGGCGCGACCCGCGGCTGGTGCTGCCGATCCTCGAGACGATGCTGACGACGTCACCCGCCGGCGCGGCTGCCGCGCTTCGCGGCCGCGCCGAGCGACCGCCCTACGACGAGCTTCTCCGCGAACTCCGCGCGCCTGCGCTCGTCCTCGTCGGCGACGCGGACTTCTTCTCCACCGCGGAGATCACGGCGCAGCTGGTCGCCGCGCTGCCCGACCCCGAGGTCGTGATCCTGCCGGAGATCGGCCACATGCCGAACCTCGAGGCCCCAGAGCGCTTCGACGAGGCTCTCCGCGCTTTCACGTCCTCGGTCGCCGGCAGCCGCCGGACGGCGTAGCGTCTCCCCGGTCGACCGCAGCGATGCGAATCAGGCGCAGCCGCCGGCTTCGGCCGCGCGGGGCGTTCGTGTCGCGCCACGACGCACCGCCAGCATCCGAGCCAGCCGTCCCCGCCGGGCTGCGCCGGGTGCGACGGCCGAACGGTGGTTGCTGCTCGGGACGTCCCACGCCTGCGGGTGGCCGTACAGGAATCCGCGGGCGGAGCCCATCACCAGGTCCTCGATCGACGTGTCAGCGCCGGACATCGTTTCCTCCTTCTCGTGCCTGCTTCGTGCAGGTCGAGGATGCCGCGCGCCGGAAGGCTCGAAGGGGATGCCGACCGGCTTTCGAGAGTGCGGAGCGCCGCACGCCCACGCCAGCCGCTGACAGGCCGCAGCGAAGCGTGCAGGATGGCTGTGAGAGCGGCTCAGTCGGGCTCGGTCGCCGGAGCCTGGAGCTTTGCCAGAAGCAGCTTCACGCGGCGGAGCAGGTCGGCCTCCTCGTGACCGAAGTCATCGAGGTAGGAGCGGACCGCCGCGACGAGCAGTTGCATCTCGCCGTCGTCGAAGTCGAGTGTCTTCATGGCCCGAGCGTACTCCTCACGGAGCCCCGAGCCGTCAACCCGTCTCGGAGGAGAGGAGGGCCAGCAGGCTCTCGTGCTCCTCGTGGCAGGCCGGGCAGCCCTCGAGATGGGCGCGGAGGCCCGGGAGCGCCGCGTCGGCGTCGGCGCCCTCGACCTCAAGCTCGACGAAGCGGTCGAGCAACTCGAAGCACGTCTCGCAGCTGACCTCCGGGCCGACAGGCCCGAGCGCCCGTGCGATGGCGCGATTCTGTGCATCGAAGCCCGTCACGACACCTCCTTTCTCTGCTCACTCTCTCGCTGCTCGCCCACCGCGAGCCCGGCGGCCGCGAGATGGCGGCGCAGGCTGCGGCGGGCGTCGTGCAAGGACTTGTAGAGCGCACCGCGGGTCGTCTGCAGGCGCTCCGCGAGCACGTCGATGGGGACGTCGTTGAGCGCGAG
>DASSBI010000150.1:0-2180 GCA_035698965.1 Gaiella sp.
GAACGTCGTGATCGCCGAGCGCCGTCCGCTCACCGCGAGCGAGATGAGCGTGATCCCGAGCAGCGTCACGGGCCACGGCGTCTCGACGAGGAAGTTCCTGAAGGGCACGAGCCCGTACTGGACGATGTGGTCGCCGATCCAACTCGTCACCTGAAACAGCGTCGTGTCCGGGTTCTGCACGTAGTCGAGCACGGACTGGATCCGTGCGAGAAGCCAATCGCGCGCGGTCGTGCGCGAGTAGTCGGCGCCGACGCCGAGCAGGCGCGACACGGCCACCACCGCGACGACCGCGATTCCCGTGACGACCGACGCCATGCGCAGCTTGCGGCGGCGCTCGTCCGTGAGATGGCGCCGGGCGGGGTTCGTCCGCTCGGCGACCGACTCCGTCACCCGGTCGAGCGCCATCGCCATGACGACGATCACGAGGCCTGCGAGCAGCGCCAGGGCAGGGTACGAGTTGAGGCCGCTCGTCACCACGTCGCCAAGGCCTTTGCCGCCGATGAGCCCGGCGATCACGACCATGGAGAGCGCGAACAGAATGGTCTGGTTGACGGAGAGGAGCAGCATCCGCCGGGCCAGAGGCAGACGCACCTTCGCGAGCGTCTGCGTCGGGGTCGAGCCCATCGCGAGTGCGGCCTCGACGGTGTTCGCGGGCACGCCGCGGATCCCGAGGGCGGTGATCCGGATCGCGGGCGGGATCGCGTAGATCATCGTCGTGATCACCGCCGCGCCCGGACCGACCGAGAAGAGGATCACGACCGGCATCAGGTAGGCAAACGCCGGGATGATCTGCATCGCGTCGAGCACGGGCGTCACCGCGCGCTCGAAGCGGGTCGAGAGCCCCGCGTAGACTCCGAGCGGAATCCCGACGAGGAGCGAGAGGCCGACCGCGGCGAGCATCAGGGCGAGGGTCTGCATGCTCTCGAGCCAGAGCCCGGACGCGGCGAACATGACGAAGGCCGCGAGCGCCCAGATCGAGGCGCGAATGCCGCCGAAGCGCAGCGACACGAGGACGCCGGCGACCGAGACCCCGACCCACGTCATCCACCCGAGGAAGCTCGTGAACCAGTTGACGAGGTTGTCGAGGAAGTCCGCGAAGCCGTTGAACGCGCGGATGACGAGGCTCGGGCTCTCGGCGTTGCGCTGGTCGACCAGCCACGTCTGGAAGTCGTTCAGGTACGTCGGCAGAGAGTTCCACGTCAGCGATGCGGGCCACGGGTACTCCGCCTTGAGCGCGAAGTAGCAGACGAGCATCACGCCGACGATGGCTGCCGTCAGGGTCACGCGGCTCCGCCACCACGGACGGTGCTCGACGAGCAGCGACGGGGTCGCGCTCGTGGCGGGAGCGTCGGCGATGACCGACACGTCAGCCGCCTTCGCCTGCGATGGCCTGCAGCGCGGCGACGCGGTCGACCACGCCCAGGACCGACCCGTTCTCCATGGCGGCAACGGGGCGCTCGCTCGACGCGATCACCGGGATCGCATCCTTGATCGTCATCGTCACGTCGAGGGGCGGCCCGACCTCCTCGCCCGGCGCCGGGTCTCGCATGATCCAGCGCAGCGTGAGGACGTGGCTGCGTGGGACGTCCCGCACGAAGTTCGCCACGTAGTCGTCCGCTGGCGAGCCGACGACCTCCTCCGGCGTGCCGAGCTGGACGATCGCTCCGTCGCGCATGATCGCGATCCGGTCCCCGAGACGGAGTGCCTCGGGCAGATCGTGTGTGATGAAGACCATCGTCTGCCCCGTCTCCTCCTGGAGCCGGCAGACCTCGTCCTGCATGTCGCGGCGGATGAGTGGGTCGAGGGCGCTGAACGGCTCGTCGTAGAGCATCACCGCCGGGTTGGTCGCGAACGCGCGCGCGACGCCGACGCGCTGCTGCATCCCGCCCGAGAGCTGGTCGGGGAACTGCTGCTCCACGTCCTCCAGGCCAACGAGCTCCAGCAGCTCGCGCGCACGGGCGATCCGTTCGCCCTTCGGCATGCCGCGAATCTCCAGCCCGAACGCGACGTTGTCGATCACGCGCCGGTGCGCGAGTAGCCCGAAGTGCTGGAAGACCATCGAGACCGAGTGGCGCCGCAGCTCGCGCAGCTCGGCCGCGCTTGCCGCCGTCACGTCCTGACCGCCGATCCGGATCGCGCCCGCCGTCGGCTCGATCAGCCTGATCAGCGTGCGGACGAGC
>DASSBI010000151.1:0-6677 GCA_035698965.1 Gaiella sp.
GGCGGCTCGAACTTCGCGGGGCTCGTGTTCCCGTTCATCGGCGAGAAGCTCCGCGGCGGCGCCGACGTGCGCGTGATCGCCGTCGAGCCGGCCGCCTGCCCGAGCCTCACACGCGGCGAGCTCGCCTACGACTTCGGCGACACAGGCCACCTGACGCCGCTCGTGAAGATGCACACCCTCGGGTCGACGTTCGTCCCGCCTGGCTTCCACGCGGGCGGGCTTCGCTACCACGGCATGGCGCCGCTCGTGAGTCACCTCCACCAGCTCGGGCTGATCGAGGCGCGCGCGTACCACCAGACGGCCGTGTTCGAGGCCGGTGTCCGGTTCGCGCGAGCGGAGGGCATCCTCCCCGCGCCCGAGGCGAACCACGCCGTGAAGGCGGCGATCGACGAGGCGCTCCGCTGCAAGGAAGAGGGCGTGACGGAGACGATCCTCTTCAACCTGAGCGGTCACGGCCACTTCGACATGGGGGCCTACATCGACCACTTCGCGGGCAAGCTCGAGGATCTCGAGTACGACGAGGAGGAGCTAGCGACGGCCCTCGCCGGGCTGCCGGCCGTCGCCGTGTAGCGCGGTCAGCGCGGGTCGCCCGGCAGCCTGAGGCCGGCGGCAAGCGTGCGAAATGCCGGAACCGGGTCGTGCGCCGGGCGCGCCGCGACGACGACCGCGCCGTGGTTCGGCCCTGCAAGCGCGCCGACCAGCAGCTCGACCGCGGCCGCGAGCGCGAACGCCTTGTGAGCCTGGGCGCCGCCGAACGGGACGAGGTCCTCGGGACGCGCCTTCCCGAGCAGAACGTCGCCGTGCGTCACGGCACCCATGGAGACGTCCGCGACGAACGGGCGTCCGTCCGACGAGGGAACGGCGACCGCGATCGG
This sequence comes from Gaiella sp., assembly GCA_035698965.1. Lineage (GTDB taxonomy): Bacteria > Actinomycetota > Thermoleophilia > Gaiellales > Gaiellaceae > Gaiella. Next base: position 876 of record DASSBI010000151.1, read on the forward strand.
GTTCGTCCCGGTGAGCGACGGACCGCCCTCGGGATGCGGCAGGCGTCGTGGCGAGGTGGCGGTGACGACCGCGACGAGGCCTGCGTCGGCGAGGCGCCGAGCCCACGCGCCGAGCACGCCTGTCGGAAAGCACGACTCCGCCACCGCGAGGCACGCCCGCTCGGGTGGGTCGGCGAGGATGCCGTCGCAGACGGCAGCGAGCGTGACATAGCCGAGCGCCCGCTTGCCGTCCCAGCGCTCGAATCCGTCGGCCCGCTCGACCCGTTCCGGGCGCGCGCCAGGGTCGCACGTGGACTCCAACAGCCCGACGAGCCAGGGGACGCGGGAGAGGCCGTGACCCGGGCGGCCGGCAGCATCTGCTGCGGCGAGATGATCGACGACGACCCGAGCGTCTACCTCCGAGAGGCCGCCCGCGCGGAGCGTGCCAAGCGCCTCGTCCCGCGTCACGCGGTGACCCTAAAGGGTCGACGTTCGACCGACCGGGTTTCAAGCTCCGCAGCGAGGGGTAGGATTACACGATCCTCACACAGATCTGTGAGGATATGACTGGATGGCCGCGCCTCCCCCCGGCGCGGACGTGCAGGACGGCACCGGCCCACCGCCGCAGGGCTCGCCGTCACAGGAAGGGAGCCTTCGGGCTCCCTTCCCTGCACTTGTGTGGGGGGAACCCCCGTTTTCCCCACGAGCCCCTCCTCCTGCGTCGCGGCAGGGAACGGGCGTCGCTGGCCTCCCGGCCGGCAAAGCCTCCGGCCGCGATGCCGTCGCGTACGGACCATCGCCCGCGCGTTGCCGCCTAAAGGACGGTCAGCGCCTTGCGGATCGCGCCGGCGCGGCGTGCGACAACCGCTTCGGCGAGGCCGCGGATCGCGGCACTGGCCTCGGCGTCAGGGGCAGACTCGAGCACCGGTCGCCCCGCGTCCGACGCCTCGCGCAGCGTGGGATCGAACGGAATCTGCGCAAGGAGCGGTGCGTCGATCTCCGCGGCGAGCGCCTCGCCGCCGCCGCTGCCGAAGAGCTCCTGCCCGGTGCCGACGAGCCACGACATGTTCTCGACGACGCCCACGACGCGCATCCCGGTCTTCTGCGCCATCACTGCGGCGCGGACCGCGACCTGCTGCGCGGCCGGCTGCGGCGTCGTGACGATGATCGCCTCCGCCCGCGGGAGGAGCTGGCCGATCGAGATCGCGACGTCGCCCGTGCCCGGCGGCATGTCGACGACGAGCGTGTCGAGCTCACCCCAGTGGACGTCCGAGAGAAACTGCTGCAGCGCCTTGTGGAGCATCGGCCCGCGCCACATGATGGGGCCGTTGTCCTCTGCGAAGAGGCCGATCGACATCACCTTGAGGTCGCCGCGGACGGGCGGGACGATGAGCGAGTCGACGACGACGGGCCGCTGCGTGACGCCCAGCACGTGCGGGATCGAGTAGCCGTAGACATCTGCGTCGAGCACGCCGACGCGCTCGCCGCGCTCCGCAAGCGCGGCCGCGAGGTTCGCCGTCAGGGTCGACTTTCCGACGCCACCCTTGCCCGAGGCGACGGCGACGACACGCGTGCCCGGATCGAGCCGGATCTCGCGCTCGGGGCGACCGCCGCGGAGCCGCGTCGCGAGCGCGGCCTTCTCCTCCGCTGTCATCACGTCGAAGCGGAGCGCGACGCTCGAGACGCCGGGCACAGACCCGACGTACTGAGCGACCTGATCCTGGAAGCTCGAGCGGAGCGGACAGCCCGCGACGGTCAGCGCAATGACGACCTCGACGGCCCCGTCCGGCGCGACGGCGACGTCGCGCACCATGTCGAGATCGGTCACGGGGCGCTTGAGCTCCGGGTCGATGACGCGTTCGAGCGCCTTGAGGATTGCATCGCGGTCGGGGGCCACGAGTTCAGCCTAGCCAGCGACCCATCAGTCCCGGAGTCATTGCCGTTCGTCAACTATTGTCAGTGCAGTGTCAGACACCGTTTTCTGTCAAGTCGCGACGTTGCGCCATGTCGTGGCGGGACAGCCTCCGCGCTCTCGGGCACGCGGTCCCCGATCAAGGCTCGCATTGACGCCTGTGGAACGATCGGCACACAATCGGCACCGTTTCCTCTTGACGACGAGCGGTGTCTGACACCGCCATCCGTCCTGCGGCGAGCCAGCGCCCGTGCGAGTCAGCGAAGTGCGGCCGCGATTTGAGTGCAGAGGTCGTCTGTCCCCGCCGCGACGACGCGCGAGCGCTGGGCGAGATCGAGCGGCGCCCGGCCGAACGGCGGGTCTTCGAACAGCTCGATCGCGTAGCCCCGCTCGCGCACGAGAAGCTGGGCGGCAGCGATGTCGATTGACCGTGCAGGCTTGAGGCAACAGACGGCATCCACGCGACCCGCGGCTAGATGGCAGAGCGAGAGCGCGAGCGAGCCCATCACGCGGAGTCGCCGGGCCACGTCACGCAAGGTGGGAACTGCAGCCGCGATGGCCTCTGTGGTCGTTCCCTCGAGCGACAGGATCTCGATGACGTCCTTCGGGCCCGGCCCGTCCAGCGCCGTGCCGTCGAGGGACGCGCCACGGCCCTTTTCGGCGACCCACTCCTCGCGGGCGCCGAAGTCGTACACGTAGCCGAAAAAGACGTCGTCCATCGTCGCGCCGTCCGCCACCGCGACCGAGAGCGAGAAGAACGGGATCCCGCGCTTTGCGTTGACGGACCCGTCGATCGGGTCGACGACGACCGTCGGCCCGCCGCCGTTGCCGAACGACCGCACGCCGAGCTCCTCCGAGACGAGCGTGAGATCGGCGTCCAGCGCCTCGAGCCGGCGTACGACGGCGGCCTCCGCTGCGGCGTCGATCGCGGTCGTGTCGTCGCCTCCCTCACCGAGCCGTAGCACGGGCTCGCGCTCGGCACGTGTCGGTAGCCCGCGAAGCGCCTCTTCCAGGTCGGCGACCGTGCCGCGGCAGAACGTGAGCCAGTCCGTCACGGGTCGACCGGGTGCAACAGGAGCCCCGAGAGGAGCTTCGGGAAGAAGTAGGTCGCCTTCTGGGGCAGCGTCCGCCCAGCCCGCGCCTTCTCGAAGACGTCCGAGACCCGCAGCGGCCGCACGAGGAGCGCCGCATCGGCTTTTCCGCTCTCGACCCGGCGAATCGCCTCCTCCCGGTCCGGGGTGTACGCGATTCCCTCGTGGCCGAACCGGTCGACGAGCTCCACGTCGAGCTCGCCATTTCCGCCACGGAGGAGTCGCGCGCCGTCGCTACGTACCAGCACGGCGGCCGCGTGCGCCTCCGGCTCCCACTCGAGTGCCGAGACCGCGTCCTCCACGGTCGCGTACTCCTCGCCGGCCGGAGCGATGTCCTGCCGCGCCGCGAACACCCGGTGCGTCGGGAAGATGACGAGGCCCGGGTCGTCCGTCGAGACGAGCACCGCCAGCATCCGGTCGGCTCCGTCCTCGGCGGCGAACTCGACCGCGGTCTCGTAGCGGTGGTGGCCGTCGGCGATCAAGAGCTGCCGGTCGGCGAAAGCCGCCGCAACGCCGTGATCGCCCTCGAGGCGCCAGAGCCGCGAGCCGCCGACCTCGAGATCGGCCGGCCGCGAGGGAGGACCGTCGACCGGCGGCGCGCCCTCGTGGAGCAGGAAGATGGGCTCGAGCTGCGTTCGCGTCGCGCGCAGGAGGGCGAGCCGTCCCTCGATCGGCCCACGGTGCGTCCGCTCGTGTGGCAGTACCGCGCCGGTCGAGTACGGCTCGGCACGTAGCGAGGCGACGATCCCGCGCCGCGAGCGCGCGACGCCGTCCGGCCCGACGAAGTCCTGCTCGAGCCACCACACGGCCGGCCTCTCGTCCCGCGCCAGCACGCCGGCTGCGAGCCACTCCCGCAGGCGCGCACCGGCGATGTCTGCCTCCGGCTCCGAGGTCAGGTGTGCGATGTTGTGCGGGTCCCTCGCAAGCAGCGCGGCGCGCTCGTCGTCTGCGATCACGTCGTACGGAGGAGCCGTCACCGCCTCCGTCGGCCGCGCGTACCGGACGGCGCGGAACGGGCGGACGTCGGCCACCGCCCGAGCCTACACTCACGCCGTGGCGACGATCGCCGAGTTGGTCGAGGACCGCACCGTCGACGGCGTCTACGCGGTCGCGCGCAAGCGCCGGCTCACGACCCGCGGCGGCAAGCCCTACCTCGCGCTCGAGCTCGTCGACCCGAGCGGCCGGATCGAAGGTCGTGTGTGGGATGACGTCGAGCTTCTCGACCGACGTTTCTCGGAGGGCGATGCCGTGCGCGTGCTCGGGCGCGTCGAACGGTTCGACGGACGGCTCCAGCTCGCCGTGCGGACGGTGGAGGCCGCGGAGGCAGATCCGGCGACGCTCACCCCGGCGATTCGCCGCGACGCGGACGAGCTGGAGGGATTCCTCGAGTTTCTCGCCGCGGAGATCGCGCATCCGCCGCTGGCCGCCCTGGTCGGGGCGATCCTCTCGAACCGCGAGATCCAGAAGGGCATGCGGCTCCTGCCTGCGGCCGGGGCAGAGAGCCACCATGGCTACGCCGGCGGCCTGCTCGAGCACACGGTGGGTGTCGCGACGCTCTGCCGCGAGACGGCACAACTCCATCCCCGGCTGCGCTCCGACCTGCTCCTCTCGGCGGCGCTGCTCCACGACGTCGGACGCGTGCGGGAGCTCGGCCGCGGACCGGCGTTCAAGCCGACGCCGGAGGGCGCGCTGCTCGGGCACGTTCAGCTCGGGATCCGCCTCGTCGACGAACGGGCCGGAGCTCTCGATCCGGCGCTGCGCGCGGAGCTGCTGCACGCGATCGCAACCCACCACGACCGCCCCGGCGCCCGTACCGCCGAGGCGGCGGTGCTCTACCACGCGAACCAGCTCGACGCGGTCGCAGCGACACGCCCGGTCGGCGACGACTGACGCTCGATGGCCGTCGCGGCTCTCGCGCTCCTCGGGGCGGCATCCTGGGGGACCGGTGACTTCCTGGGCGGAGTCGCGGCTCGGCGGATCCATGTGCTCACGGTGCTCGTGCTCTCCCAGGCGATCGGCCTCGGCGGTGCGGTGCTGTGGCTGGTCGCGTCCGGCGACGGGCTTCCGGGCGCCGGCGATCTTCTGCCGGCGGCGGGAGCGGGCGCATGCGGCGCGATCGGCCTCGCGGCGCTGTACCGCGGGATGTCGGTGGGTGCGATGGGGATCGTCGCGCCGATCTCGGCGGCGAGCCCGGTCGTCCCGCTCGCCGTCGACCTCGGGCGGGGCGTCTCCCCCTCGGCGGCCCAGTGGGCCGGCATCGCCGCCGTGCTCGGCGGCATCGTGCTGCTCGCCCGGGAGCCTGGCGCCGGAAGGCGGACGCCGCTCGCGGCCGGCGTCGCCCTCGCGCTGGTGGCCGCGCTCGCGTTCGGGCTCTTCATCGTCGGGCTCGACGCGGCCGCGGACGGCAGCGTCCCGTGGACGATCGTCACCGCGCGCGGCGCGTCGACGGCGCTTGCGCTAGTCCTCGCCGTGGGCGCCTCGGTCTCGATCCGGCCGCCTACCCGCCTGGTTCCCACGATCGCCGCGGTCGGCGTCTTCGACACGACGGCCAACGTCCTCGTCGCCTTCGCGACCACGAGAGGGTCGGCCGGCATCGTCGCTGTCCTGAGTGCGCTCTACCCCGTCGTCACGATCGTCCTCGCGCGCGTCCTGCTCGGCGAGCGGCTCGACCGGCCGCGCCGGCTCGGAGGCGTGCTCGCCCTCGGCGGCGCCGCTGTCGTCGCCGCCGGCTAGGTGGTTGATCGGCAATTTGCGCGAACCGGATGGCGCCCCAGACACGGCGCCGGATCACCCCGTCCGGGCACGGCCCGTACCTTCGGG
>DASSBI010000152.1:0-2803 GCA_035698965.1 Gaiella sp.
GACCCGATGCAGCCAATCGAGGCGCACGGGGCCGACGCGACCCGCTACGGGCTCCTCAAGATCTCATCGACGCAGGACGTCCGCTACGCCGTCGGCGCGATCGAGGAGGGCCGCAAGCTCGCGAACAAGCTCTGGAACGTCGCGCGGCTGATCCTGCAGCAGACGGAAGGCGTCACCCCGGCGCGGCGCCCCGCGTCGCTCGAGGAGCGATGGATCCTCGCGCGGCTCGACGCGGCGCGTGCCGCCGTCGAGGAGGCGTGGGCGGGCTTCGACTTCGCGACCGCGACCGGAGTCCTCTACCACCTCACCTTCGACGATTTCTGCGACTGGTACGCGGAGGCGATCAAGCCGCGTCTCTACGACGGCGACGAGGACTGCCGCGCGACGGCGCTCGCCGCGCTCGAGACGCTGCTCACGTTGCTCCAGCCGCTCATGCCGCACGTGACGGAGGAGATCTGGTCGCATCTGCCCTCCAGAGACGCACGGTTGATCGTCTCGCCGTGGCCGGAGCCGGATGCGGCCGAAGCCGGCGAGGCCGACGCGCTCGACCTCGTGAAGGAGGCCGCGCAGGTCTTCCGTCGGAGCGGTGTCCAGGTCGAGCTCGCCTCGGACGACGAGCGGCGCATCTTCGCCGCCGTCGTCAGGCCCGAGCGCCGCCAGGCGGCTGGGGACGTCGAGGCCGAGCGCGCGCGCCTCATGAAGGAGATCGCGCGGGCCGAGGGGATGCTCGCCAACGAGCGGTTCGTCGCGAACGCGCCGGCCGACGTGGTCGAGGCAGAGCGCGCAAAGCTCGAGCGGTACCGGCGCGAGCTCGACCTGCTCGGCCCGTAGCCACATGACGCACATCGCCTGGTTGGAGGCGCTCTCGCCGTGGCCCCGCGACGGCTTCGGGCTCGATCGGATGCGCGCGCTGCTCGCCGCGCTGGACGAGCCGCAGGCCGGTCTTCCCGCCGTGCACGTGGTCGGGACGAACGGCAAGTCGACGACGACCCGCAAGGTCGAGGAGCTCCTCGGGGCGACAGGCCTTCGGGTGGGCGCGTACCTCTCGCCGCACGTCAGGTCCTGGGCGGAGCGGATCCGCGTCGACGGCGCGGAGGCGGACCTCGAGGCGGCGCTCGGGGCCGTTCGGCCTGCGGCCGAACGGCTAGGGAGCACACAGTTCGAGGCGCTCACCGCTGCCGCCTTCGTTGCCTTCCGCGCAGGCGGGGTCGAGGCCGCGGCGGTCGAGGCCGGGCTCGGCGGCCGGCACGACGCGACGAACGTGCTGGACGGGACGCGGGTCGTCGTCCTTACCAACGTGTCGCTCGAGCACACCGACGTGCTCGGGTCGACGCGTGACGCGATCGCGGCCGAGAAGCTCGCGGTGATCCACCCCGGCTGCGTGGTCGTGCTCGGCGAGCCCGAGTGGGAGCCGGTCGCCCGGGCAGCGGGCGCAGGCGACGTCGTTGTCGACACGGGCGGCTCGACCGCGCTCGCCGTTGCGGCCGCGAGCGCGTTCCTCGGCAGGCCGGTCGACGCGTCTGCCGCGGTCGGGGTCGCGCTTCCCGGGCGGCTCGAGCGGCGGCCGGGGGAGATCCGGGACGGCGCGCACAACCCCGATGGCGTCCGGTGGCTCGTCGAGCATCTCCCGGCGGGGGACTACACGGTGATGGCGTCGATTCTCGCCGACAAGGACGTTGACGCGATGCTCGCGGCGCTCGCCGGCGTCGGACGGCGGTTCGTCGCGTGCCGCTCGTCGAATCCGCGCTCGCTTCCGGCGGAGGAGCTCGCGGGGCGCGCCCGGGAGCGGTTCGACGTCGTCGAGGCCCGCGACGATCCGCGCGCCGCGCTCGAGCTCGCACACGCGCTCGGCGAGCCGGTGCTCGTGACGGGCTCGCTCTACCTCCTCGTCGACCTCGAGGCGGCGCGATGAGGACCACGATGCGGGAGCGGTTCGTCGTGCTCGTGTTCGCTCTGGCCGTCGTGCTGGCAATCGTGGGAACCGCGTTTGCCGCCGGGTATATCCTCGGCAAGCTGCTTCTCTGATGATCGTCGCCGCCGACAGCTTCTTCGACTCGAGCACGTGGGACGTGGGGCGCAACCTCGCGCTCGTGCTCGCGGTCGTCTTCTGGGCCGCGACGGTGTACTGGGTCTACAAGGACGCGCGGCGGCGCATCGAGGATCCGTGGCTCGTCGGGATCGCGACGCTGCTCGGTGCGATCCCGCCGTTCATCGGGCCGCTCATCTACATGTTGTTCAGGCCGCCCGAGTACCTCGACGACGTTCGCGAGCGCGAGCTCGAGATGGCAGCGATCGAGGAGCAGCTCGCCGAGCGCGACCTGCGCTGCCCTGTCTGCCGCGGGGCGGTCGACCCGTCGTTCCTCGTCTGCCCGGTCTGCACCACCCGTCTCAAGCAGGCCTGCGAGGAGTGCGGCTCCCCGCTCGAGCCGATCTGGCAGGTGTGCCCCTACTGCGCGACGCCTGTGCCGCCCGGTGTCGTCACCGGCGAGGACGTGCTCCAGCCGCTCCGCGTGCGACGCACCCGCCGCGGCGACTGACGGGCGTTCGTCTACATTTCCCCGCCGTGGCGGTGGAGACCACACTCGTGCTCGTCAAGCCGGACGGCGTCCGGCGAGGGCTTTGCGGCGAGATCGTCGCGCGCTTCGAGCGGCGCGGCTACGACCTGCGCGGCGCGCGGCTGCTCAAGGTGTCCGGGCCGCTCGCGCGCGAGCACTACGCGGAGCATCGCGGCAAGCCGTTCTTCGCCGATCTCGTCTCGTTCATCACGTCGGGGCCGGTGCTCGCGCTCGCCGTCCGCGGCGAG
>DASSBI010000153.1:0-3192 GCA_035698965.1 Gaiella sp.
GGCGCCGCTCGCCGCGATCGCCTCCTCCACCGCGTCCGGATCGGGGCGGCCGTCGGGCGCGTAGACGGGCGTCGGCTCGAGCCGCGCGAGCTCCGTGATCGCCATGCCCTCGGACGAGAGGACGTGCGACGAGGGCTCCAGCACGACCCGGTCGCCCGGCTCGCAGAAGGTCAGGAGCGCGACGAGGTTCGCCATCCCGCAGGTCGGCACCCAGATCGCCGCCGGCTTGCCGAGGAGCGCCGCGCCGCGCTCGCAGAGACGGTTGAGCGAATCGTCCTCGCCGAACCTCGGCCAGCCGAGCTCGGCCGTGCGCATCGCCTCCCACATCGCGTCCGTCGGGACGGCGCAGAGGTCGGAGCGGAGGTCGATCACGCCCGGCGCAGGTGCCGCCCCGGCCTCGCTCCCGTGTGCTCGCCGCCGTCGACGACCGCGACGCCGTTGACGAGGACGTGCTCGACGCCCGTCGCGTAGTGGTGCGGGTCGTCGACCGTGGAGACCTCGTCGAGCCCCTCGTAGTCGAGGACGACGACGTCCGCCGCGTAGCCCGCACGCAGAAGGCCGCGATCCCACATGCCGAAATGCGCCGCCGGCATGCTCGTCATCTTGCGGATCGCGTCCTCGAGCCGCAGCGTCCCGTTCCTCTTGACGTGATGCGTGAGGTAGTGGATGTGCCCCGAGTAGCCGAGCGGATGGCGGAGGACGTCCGCGAGTGGCCCGTCCTCGGTCACCGTGAAGGTGTCGACGCCGAGGCAGAACAGCGGGTGCGAGATCATCTCGGCCATGTGCTCGTCGGTGAAGAGCCGGCCGACGACGAGAATGGACTCGTAGGCGTCGCCGGCGTCGGCCAGCACGTCGAAGAAGCAGTCCCAGGGGTCGGCCTTCGCCAGCTCGGAGATCTGGGCGAACGTGAGCCCGTCCCAGTCGGGATGCTCGGCGCTGGTCTGCAGGCGCACGCGATCCCACTCGCCCTTGTGGATGAACCGCCAGTACCGGTCGCACTCCCCCCGGAGCCGCGCGCGCGTGTCGCGGTCCCGCAGTCGGGCGACGGCGGCCTCCGAGCCGTCCGCGCCCACCCACGGTGGCAGGATTCCCGCGAGCTGCCCGAGCCCGTCCACGAACGGTGTCGTGTCCGCGAGGACGTCCATCCCCTCCTCGCGGGCGGCGGCCATCATCTCGACCGCGCGCTCCCAGCCCCGGTCCGGCGCGTTCGTGTTGTGGCGGACGTTCAGGTGCGAGATCTCGGCGCGAATCCCACCCGCGCGGGCTACCTCGAGGAACTCGGCGATTGCGTCGAGGATCCCGGAATCCCGGTTCCGGACGTGGCTGGTGTAGATCCCGTCGTACTCTCCGGCGATCGCGTTCAGGCGCCGGAGCTCGTCCACCGTCGCCTCGCGGCCGGGGTTGAACTCGAGGCCCGTCGACATGCCGAGCGCACCGGCCTCCATCGCCTCGCGCATGAACCCGTCCATCGTCGCGGCCTGCTCGTCCGTCGGCTGCGGGCCGGAGATGCCGGCCGCCATTCGGAGCGCGTTGTGGCCGACGAACCACGCCAGGTTGGGCGAGTGCCCGACCGCAGTGATGAAGTCGAGGTGCTCGCCGAACGTGCTCCAGGGGATGAGCGGGCCGTCGAACCCGAACGTGTGGAGGCGTTCGGTCTGGTGGACGCGCGAGTGGTCGGTGACAGGCGCGTAGCTCGACCCGCAGTTCCCGACGATCTCGGTCGTGACGCCCTGCCGGATCGTGCTCTCGGCGTTCGGGTTCGCGAGAAGCGAGAAGTCGGAGTGGCTGTGCGGGTCGACGAAGCCGGGACAGACGACTTTGCCTGCGGCGTCGATCACGCGTGCCGCGGACTCCTCCGGCGCAAGGCGCCCGACCTCGACCACGCGGCCGCCCTCGATCGCGACGTCGCCGAGGAACGGCGGGCTGCCGGTCCCGTCGACGACCCAGCCGGAGCGGATGAGGACGTCGGCCGGCACGGCTACGGGCCACCCCCGACCGAGGGGCCGAGGCGCGGGTCGAGGATGTCGCGGAGGCCGTCGCCGAGGAAGTTGAACCCGAGGACGACGAGCATGATCGCGGCGCCGGGGAAGACCGAGAGCCACCACGCCGCGTCGATGTAGGAGCGCGCGGTGTTGAGCATCCCGCCCCACGACGCCTCGGGCGGCTGCGTCCCGAGGCCGAGGAAGCTGAGAGCCGCCTCGGCCAGGATCGCGCTACCCAGGTAGACGGTCACGAGCACGATGAGCGGCGCCACGATGTTCGGCAGCAGGTGACGCGTCATCACGCGGCGGCCCGAGGCCCCGAGCGCGCGCGTCGACTCGATGTACGGGAAGCCCATTACCTCGAGCACCGACCCGCGGACGACGCGCGCGATCGCAGGGGTGAACACGATCCCGATCGCGATCATCGCGTTGCGTCGGCTCGGCCCGAGGAGGCCGGCGATCACGATCGCGAAGACGAGGCCTGGCAGCGCGAACATCAGGTCGACGAGGCGCATCAAGATGCCGTCGATCCAGCCCTTGTAGAAGCCGGCGACGAGACCGAGCAGCGTGCCGGCGACGAGCGCGATCCCGACGGCGATGAACCCGACCTGCAGCGAGACCGTCGCCCCGTGGATGATCCGGGCGAGCTCGTCCCGCCCCAGCTCGTCCGTGCCCATCGGGTGCGCCCAGCTCGGCGCCTGCAGGCGCTCCGAGTCCTGCGCGTCGGGGTCGAGCGTCCAGATGTACTTCCCGAACACCGCCACGAAGACGTTGAAGAGGACGATCCCGGCACCGATCAGCCCGATCGGGTTGCGCCACTTGCCGAGGAACGAGAGCCGCTGGCGCGGCATGGCCGTCCAGTGGCCGATGGCGTCGGCGACCGCTTCTGCCGCGAGCACGGGCGGCTCGCGCGGCTCGAGCCCCGGACTGCTCATCCGTGCGAGATCCTCGGGTCGAGCCAGCCGTAGACGATGTCGACGACCGTGTTGGAGACGACGAAGATGACCGCGATCAGGAGGGTGGCGCCCTGGACGACGGGGTAGTCACGGTTGAAGATCGCGTTCAGGAGCACGTAGCCGACGCCGGGCAGGCCGAAGATGATCTCCACGATCGCCGCGCCGCCCATCAGGATCCCGATCTCGAAGCCGATGATCGTCACGACCGGGATCAGCGCGTTCCGGAGCGCGTGTCGGTACACGACGAGGCGATG
>DASSBI010000154.1:0-2881 GCA_035698965.1 Gaiella sp.
ACCGCCTCCGATCGCCGGCATCGCCCGGAAGTCACCGGCGGGGTAGTTCGTCACGTAGACCTTCGGCGGCATCGACCACTCGCCGGAGTGGTGGGCGAGAAACGCGTTACGCACGGCGCCGTACGCGTCCTGCGGCGTCACGGCTTCGAGCACCGCCGCCCGCGAGAAGACGGGGACCGACATCCGGCTCAGTAGAAGCCCTCGCGGCGGGCGTAGCGCTCCGCGCGCTTCTCGTCGTACGCGTCGGCGTCGAACGCCGGGTTGCGGCTTCGGTGGATCTCACCGGACGACGGGAGCTCGGAGCGGTCGACGTAGCGGGACGGGTCCCACAGCTGCGCTCGCAGGAATGCCTTCGAGCAGTGGGTGAAGACCTCCTCGACGTCGATCAGGAATCCGAGCCTCGGCACCCTGCCTTCGACGGCGCAAGCTGCGAGCAGCTCCTGGTCGGTCACGATCGAGGCGCGCCCGTTCACGCGCAACGTGTCGCCGACGCCCGGGATCACGAACAGCAGACCGACGTGGGGGTTGCGGAGGACGTTCCGCAGCGAGTCGGCAAGCCGGTTCCCGGGGCGCTCGGGAAGGAGCAGCGTCCGCTCGTCCAGGACGCGCACGAACCCGGGCGGATCGCCGCGGGGGGTCACGTCACACGTCCCGTCCGGCGCTGCAGTTGCGAGCAGCACGAACGGCGCGCGGTCGACGAACTGGCGCGTGAGGTCGTTCAGGCGGTCGTCGAGCTTCGCCTTGACGAGTTCGCTCGGCTCGCCGAGGAATGCACGCAGCTCCGCTTCGTCGCGGATCGTCGCGATCGTCCGCTCCGTCACGTCGCCTTCACCGCCGCGATCAGCTTCACGATCGAATCCTTTGCATTGCCGAACAGCATTGTCGTCTGCGGCTCCAGGAAAAGCTCATTGTCGATGCCCGCGAACCCCGGGGCCATCGAGCGCTTCATGACGATCACGCTCGCGGCCTTGTCGACGTCGAGGATCGGCATGCCGTAGATCGGGCTCGCCGGGTCGCTGCGCGCGGCCGGGTTCACGACGTCGTTCGCGCCGATCACGAGGGCGACGTCGGTCTGCGGGAACTCGGGGTTGATCTCGTCCATCTCCTTCAACTGGTCGTACGGGACGTTCGCCTCGGCGAGTAGCACGTTCATGTGTCCGGGCATGCGTCCCGCGACGGGATGGATCGCGTAGGCGACGTCGATGCCCTTCTCCTCGAGCAGCTCGGCCAGCTGGCGGACGTCGTGCTGCGCTTGCGCGACGGCGAGCCCGTAGCCCGGCACGACGACGACCTTCCGTGCGAACGAGAGCTGCACGGCGACGTCCTCGGGGCTCGTGGCCCGCACCGTGCGGCCGTCGTCGACGCGAGGCCCTCCCGCCTCGGCCTGCACCTGGCCGAAGGCACCGAAGAGGACATTCGCAATGGAGCGGTTCATCGCCTTGGCCATCAGGAGCGTCAGCAGGGTGCCCGACGCGCCGACGAGCATCCCCGCCACGATCAGGAGCAACGAGTTGAGGACGAACCCAGTCGCGGATGCGGCGAGGCCCGTGAACGCGTTCAGGAGCGCGATCACGACCGGCATGTCCGCGCCGCCGATCGGCAGCACGAACATCACGCCGAAGATCAGCGCGAGCACGATCAGCGCGATCAGCACCCACTGCTGGTCGACGCCGGCGATGAGCGCGATGCCGAGCGCCGCCGCGCCGCCCAGGATGGCGACGTTCAGGATGTTCTGCCCGGTGAAGACGATCGGCCGCCCGGACAGCCATTCCTGCAGCTTCGCGAACGCGATCATGGAGCCGGCGAACGAGATCGAGCCGATCAGCGCGGAGAGGACGACCGAGACGATCTCCTCGCCCGCCAGGTCGCCGCTCGAAACGTGGAACTCCGCGAGCGCGACGAGGGCCGCCGCGCCGCCGCCGACCCCGTTGAACAGGGCCACCATCTGCGGCATCGCCGTCATCTTCACCGTGCGCGCGCCGACGATCCCGATGACGGAGCCGATCAGACCGCCCACGACGATGAGCAGCCAGTTCGAGATGCCGTCGAGCGCAAGCGTCGTCGCGATCGCGATCACCATGCCGACGCCGCCGACCCAGTTCCCGCGGCGCGCGTGCTTGGGCGACGAGAGGAACTTCAGCGCGAGGATGAAGCAGACGATCGAGACGAGATAGAGAAGCCCTACGACGTCCGGGTCGGAGATCACTTCCGATCCTCCGGGCGCCGCTTGAACATCTCGAGCATCCGGTCGGTGACGAACCAGCCGCCGACCACGTTCGCGGACGCCAGCACCATCGCGACGAACCCGATCGCCTTCGTGAAGCCGTCGTCGGCGAAGCCGAGCACCATGATCGCGCCGACGATCACGATTCCGTGGATGAAGTTCGTCCCGGACATGAGCGGCGTGTGCAGCATCGTCGGCACCTTCGAGATGACCTCGAAGCCGAGGAAGATCGCGAGCACCAGCACGGTGAGCTCGACGACAAGGCTGGTCTCGGTCATGGGCCTTCCTCCGTCTCAGCGGGCGCGCCCGCCACGCAGGCGCCAGCCGTGATCTCGTCGTCGAAGTCCAGCTGCAGCTCACCCGCCGGTGCGAGGTGCTGCAGCAGCGCCGTGACGTTCCGCGCGTAGAGCCGGCTCGCGTCGGCGGCCATCAACGACGCGACGTTCGTCAGCCCGACGATCGTCACACCGGTGTGGGTTATCTCGCGGCCCGGCTCGGTGAGCTCGCAGTTTCCGCCGCCCTCTGAGGCGAGGTCGACGATCACGGAGCCGGAGCGCATTGCCTCGACAGCCTCGGCAGGGATCAGCTTCGGAGAGGGGCGTCCGGGCACGGCGGCCGTTGTGACCACGACGTCGAAGCCTGGAAGACGCTCCTCCA
>DASSBI010000155.1:0-5213 GCA_035698965.1 Gaiella sp.
GGGAACGGCGAGCTCCCCGACTTCCTCCCGGACACGGCGGGCGTCCGCGAGGGCGACTGGCGGATCGCGCCGTTCCCGGACGAGATCGCCGACCGCCGCGTCGAGATCACCGGCCCGGTCGATCGGAAGATGGTCATCAACGCGCTCAACTCGGGAGCGAAGGTGTTCATGGCCGACTTCGAGGACGCCAACTCGCCGACGTGGGAGAACTGCATCGAGGGCCAGCGGAACCTCACCGACGCGCTCGAGCGCACGATCGAGCTCGACACGGGCGAGAAGCGCTACACGCTGAACGACGAGGTCGCCGTCCTGTTCGTGCGGCCGCGCGGCTGGCACCTCGAGGAACGGCACTTCGAGGTCGACCGCAGGCCGATGTCGGGCTCGCTCTTCGACTTCGGGCTCTACTTCCTGCGCAACCACGGGCGGAACGGGCGCTACTTCTACCTGCCGAAGCTCGAGTCGCACACGGAAGCGCGGCTGTGGAACGACGTCTTCGCCTGGACGCAGGAGCGGCTCGGGGTCGAGCGCGGGACGATCAAGGCGACCGTCCTGATCGAGACGATCCTGGCCGCCTTCGAGATGGACGAGATCCTGCACGAGCTGCGCGACCACTCCGCGGGGCTCAACGCCGGCAGGTGGGATTACATCTTCAGCGTGATCAAGAAGCTCGGTCATCGCCCCGAGTTCGTGCTGCCCGACCGCGCCGACGTAACGATGGCCGTCCCCTTCATGCGCTCCTACTGCGAGCTCCTCGTCAAGACGTGCCACCGGCGCGGCGCCCACGCGATGGGCGGGATGGCGGCGTTCATCCCCTCTCGCCGCGATGCGGACGTGAACGCGATGGCCCTCGAGAAGGTGCGCGAGGACAAGGACCGCGAGGCGTCGCAGGGCTTCGACGGGACGTGGGTGGCGCACCCCGATCTCGTCCCGGTGGCGATGGCGTCGTTCGACCGGGTGCTCGGCGACCGGCCGAACCAGATCGACCTGCAGCGCGACGACGTGGAGATCCGCTCCGCGGATCTCCTAGATGTCAAGGCTACGCCTGGAGGGATCACCGAAGCCGGGCTCCGCAACAACGTGTCCGTCGGGATCCAGTATCTCGCCGCATGGCTTCAAGGTGCCGGCGCAGTCGCGATCAACAACCTGATGGAGGACGCGGCGACGGCGGAGATCTCTCGTTCGCAGATCTGGCAATGGCTCCGCCACGACCGCGTCAGCGAAGACGACGTGCGGCGCATCACAGAGGAGGAGATCGCAAGCCTCGGCGACGGCTACGGCGACGCGAGAGCCCTGTTCGAGCGCGTCGCGACACAGCCCGACTACGTCGAATTCCTCACGCTGCCGGCGTACGACCGGCTGCTCGCGGTCGAGCCGGCCTGATCGCCCTCAGGGGCGGAGCGACGCCCAGGGCTCGTCGGCGGCGACGTCGACGGCCGCGTAGCCGTCTCCCTCCACCGCCGGGGACAGGATCGCGAGGATCTTCGCCGGCTCGCCGGTCTCGTTGTACGTCGCGTGCACCGCGTCGGCCGGAATCACGACCGCGTCACCCGCCGCCAACGTCTGCGACTCGGACTCGACCCACTGCTCGATCGTGCCCTCGAGGACGTAGATCACCTCCTCCTGGCCGGGGTGGAAGTGGAACGGGTGCGCCTTCCCGGGGAGGAACGTCGCCTCGATTGCGACGATCCCTTGCAATCCGTCGCGCGGGCCGGACACCTGGGCGAAGACGCCCCAGTCGTGCTCGTCGCGGCGAATACCGGAGGCCGGCCTGAAGCGCGTCATGCCGCTCCCCCGACCGGGATCGCCTTGAAGCGGCGCATGTTCTCGGTCATCGCGGTCTCGGTCGGGAGCCGTTCCATCGACGAGGCGCCGAAGAAGCCGACGACGCCGTCGGTCTTCGCGAGCACGTAGGCGGCGTCGTCCGGCTCGGCGATCGGCCCGCCGTGGCAGAGGACGATGACCTCGGGGTTGGCCTCCTTCGCCGCGTCGTGCATCGCCTGGATCAGCGGCACGCAGTCGTCGAGGGTCTTCGCCGTCTCTGCGCCGATCGCGCCGCCGGTCGTCAATCCCATGTGCGGCACGAGGACGTCCGCGCCGGCGTCCGCCATCGCGACGGCCTCGTCGACCGTGAAGACGTAGGGCGCGGTGAGCATCTCCTTCTCGTGGGCGAGGCGGATCATCTCGACCTCGAGCCCGTAGCCCATGCCGGTCTCCTCGAGGTTCTGCCGGAACGTCCCGTCGAAGAGGCCGACGGTGGGGAAGTTCTGCACGCCGCTGAAGCCGATGCGGCGCACCTCGTCGAGGAACACGTCCATCAGGCGGAACGGGTCGGTGCCGCAGACACCCGCGAGCACCGGCGTCTCCTCCACGATCGGGAGCACCTCGCTCGCCATGTCGACCACGATCGCGTTCGCGTCGCCGTACGGCAGCAGGCCCGAGAGCGAGCCGCGCCCGGCCATCCGGTAGCGGCCGGAGTTGTAGATGATGATCAGGTCGGTGCCGCCCGCCTCGGCGCACTTGGCCGAGAGACCCGTGCCGGCGCCGGCGCCGATGATCGGCTTGCCGGCGTCGATCTGTGCGCGCAGCCGGGCGAGTGCCTCGCTTCTCGTCATTCCCTCTCTCCGATCAGCTCGTGGAGGAGCGTGGTGGAACCCATGGTTCCCCCACGCTCCCCCTCCTTCCGCGATCGCCAACTCTTCGCTCCTCTGGCCTCCCGGCCGGCAAAGCCGGCCTCCGGCCGCCACCGTTCATGCTCCGACATCGTCGCCACCACCTCCTTGTCCTCCGATCAGCTCGTGGAGTCGGTTCGCCATCGCGAGCGCGAACTCCGGCGCGTTGACGTCGAGCTCGAGCTCGTGCACCTCCACCTTCGACGTGTCGACGAGCTCGCGCAGGGTCGAGAAGAGCGCCTCGTCCGCCTCCGCGTCGTGGAAGACCTGGCCCTCCGTCGCGATCGCGGAGACGCCGCGCAGCGGGACGTAGAGCACGGTGTTGCTCTCCGCCGCGTTGAGCTTCCCGGCGACGATGCGCGCGATCTCGCGGCACTCGTCCGGCGTCGTCCGCATCAGGGTGATCGTCGGGTTGTGGACATAGAGGTTCCGATCGCGGTAGCGCTCCGGCACCGAGTCCATCGGCCCGAAGTTGACCATGTCGAGCGCGCCCAGCGAGACCACCTGCGGGATCCCCGCCTTGCCCGCCGACTCGAGCCGCTCAGGAACGGCTGCGAGCACGCCGCCCGCGACCAGGTCGCAGAACTCGGTCGTCGTGACGTCGAGCGAGCCCACGGCGAACCCCGCCTCGAGCAGCTTCTCCATCGAGCCGCCACCCGCACCCGTCTGATGGAAGACGAGCACCTCGTACCCGAGCTCCTCCAAACGCTCCCGCGCGACGGTGACCGCCGCCGTGGTGACGCCGAACATCGACGCGACCACGATCGGCCGCTTCACGCCGAGGTCCGGGACGGTCGCCTGCGCCATGCCCGCGAGGGCGCCCGCGGCGTTGGCCATGATCCGTGCCGACACCTCGTTCACCCCGGCGATGTCGACGACCGAGTACATCATCGTCACGTCGACCGAGCCGACGTACGGGCCGGTATCGCCCGACGCGACGGTCGAGACCATCAGCTTCGGGACACCGATCGGCAGCTGCCGCATCGCGTACGTGACGAGCGCCGAGCCGCCCGAGCCACCCAGCCCCCCGACCGCGTCCAGCCTCCCCTCGGCGTGGAGCCGCTTCACGATCTCGGCGGCGCCCCGCGACATCGTCTCGACGGCCGCGCCGCGGTCCCCGGCAGCGGCAAGCGCGGCGACGTCGGCACCCACGGCCGCGGCCACCTCCTCGCGGGTCACGTCCGGCGTCGCAAGCGGCTCACCGACGATGCCCGCATCGACGAGAATCACCTCGAGGCCGTGCTCGCGCACCCGGTCGGCGAGGAACGCATACTCCCGCCCTTTCGTGTCGAGCGTTCCCACCAGCACGACGGTCGCCATCAGCCCTGCTCCTCTCCTTCGGCGGGATGCGGGTTCCAGTCGGGGCTCGAGTCGTTGCCGTCCGGGTCCGTGAGCACGGACACGTTCGCGCCGCCGGCGCCGATCGTCACGATCGACCCCGCGCGGGAATACGCGATCGTCTGCCCGTCGAGCGACCAGGCCGGCTCGAACGCGTCCTCGGACGCCTGCGTGACCCGGCGGAGGCCCTTCCCGTCGACTCCGATCGTGTAGAGCTGGAACGGCTTCGTCCCCCGCCGGCCCGAGAACGCGATCGTCTCGGAGTCGGGCGACCAGGCCGGCGCGAACGCCGCCCCCTGGAGATCGGTTAGCTTGCGCCGGCCGGATCCGTTCGGACGAACGATCCAGATCTCCCGGATCTCCGTCCCGGGGAGGCGGCGCGAGTACGCGATCCAGCGGCCGTCGGGAGACCAGGCGGGCTCGATCTCGGGGGCGAGATCCGTCGTCAGCCGACGGCTGCCGGTGCCGTCCGCCCGCATCACGAAGACGTGGTCGCCGTTCTGGTCGTTCTGGTAGGCGATCTGCGAGCCGTCCGGCGACCAGGCGGGCTCGGTCTCGTTGCTCTGCCCCGTCGTGAGGCGCCGCGTCCCCGAGCCGTCGGCGTCCATCACGTAGACATCGAGTGACCCCTCACGGGCGCTCGCGAAGGCGATCTTCGTACCGTCCGGCGCATACGCGGGCGCGATCTGGAAGGTGGTCCCCGCCGGGGTCTGAGTGTCGCCGTGCTCGTCCGTCAGGCGGCCCTGGTCGCTGCCGTCGGCATTCATGCCGTAGACGGCGTAGTCCCCGTCGCGCGTCGAGACGAACGCGATCGCGTCGCCGTGCGACCCGGAGCTGCCGCAGCCGCTCACGAGCAGGAGCACCGCCGCCGCACCACCGGCGAGGATCGAGGCGAGCCGCACGGGCTAGTGGGCGAGCGGCTCCACGCCGAGGTAGCGCCTCTGCAGCTCGGAGTCGCCGGCGAGGGCTGCCGCGGTCGTCTCCGTCGCGATCGAGCCCGCAACCATGATCAGCTGCCGCTCCGCGAGCGAGGTGGCGACGCCGAGGTTCTGCTCGATGAGCAGAAGCGACAGCCCCTCCCGCTCGAGCTCGCGGAACGTCTCGATCATGTTCTCGATGATCGCAGGCGCGAGCCCCTCCGAGGGCTCGTCCATCACGACCAGGCGCGGATTCGTGACGAGCGCGCGCCCGATCGCGAGCATCTGC
>DASSBI010000156.1:0-5084 GCA_035698965.1 Gaiella sp.
ATGAAGCGGTCGTTCTCGCGCAGAGCCTCGACGACGGCGCTCGTGTCAGTCGGCTGCATCGTCGTCTCCGTCGGGCGGCGCGAGCTCGTCGATGAGATGCGTCATGCGGACGCCCTGCTCGACCGCGCGATCGTAGACGAACTCGAGGTGCGGAGTCCGGCGCAGCTTGAGCTCGCGATTGATCCTCGCCTGGAGCACCCCCGCGGCGCCGTCGAGCGCCGCGAGAGTCCGGTCGCGCTGCTTCTCGGACCCGAAGACGCTCAGCCAGACCTTCGCATGGTCGAGGTCACGCGACGTCTCGACCGACGTAACGGTGACGAACCCGATCCGCGGGTCCTTGAGCGTCGGGATCGCCTCGGAGATGACCTTCTTCATCGCCTCGTCGACCCGCCGCATGCGCTCCGGCCTGGTCATCCGAGCGAGACCACCTCGAGGCGTGTGTGACGGGCCAGCTTCTCGAAGTCCGGGTCGGCGTGCAGCACGGGCGCTTCAGCAGCGATCGCCGGCACGGCGACGAGACAGTCGGCGATCCCCCGGAGGGTCTCGCCCGCCGCGCGACAAGCACGAAACAGCGCAGACGCCCGTTCGAACGCGTCGAGCCCCTCGAGCGGCAGAAGGGTGAAGCCGAGCAACGTGCTGCGCAGCTCGTCGGCTCGCCGTTCGTCGCGCGCTCCGGCAAGGACCTCGGCGACGACGATCTCCGTGACGCACACCTCCTCGTGGCCGTGGAGCGCCCTCTGGAGACGGCGATGAGCGGGGCTCCCGGTCGCCCTCAACAGCTCGACCCATGCTGAGGTGTCGACGACGATCACAGCGACGCGATCGGCTCGTCGCGCATCTCGTCGAGATCGCCCTCCCAGCCCGTCCCCTCGAGCGCGAGGGCACGTGCATGCGGGTCGTCCGAGACCGAAAGCGTCCGGCGGAGAGCGAAGTCGATCGCCTCGCGCTTCGTCCGCAGTCCGTACACGTGCATGACGCGTTCGATCAGCCTGTCGTCGACCACGACGTTCGTCCGTCCCATGTTGAGATCATACACCTACATACACACCAATGCACCTCAGGCTTCCGGGGCGATCAGCTCCCGGTGCCGGGCGAAGAGCTCGAACGGCTGACCGTGGAGCCAGCGCTCGGCCTCGTCGAGCAGCCGCTCGGCGTCGCTCGCCTGCCTGGTGACGCACGCGAGCGTCAGCGCCGCTCGTTGCCAGGTGTCGTGATGATCGACCTCGGCGATCGAGCACCCGGTGCGATTCGCGAGCTGCTGCTTGACCGAGCGAAGGTGCATCCGCTTCTCCTTGAGCGAGCGGCTCTCGGGAAAGTGGAGCTCGAACGAGAGGATGCCGACGTAGCCGGTGGACATGTTCGGATCTGGTTGGCGGCCCTGGGAAGGAGCGGCGCCCCGGCTACCGTAGACGATCGCGTGGCCCGCTCAGCCCGACTCGCCGTGGTGCTCGGCGCCCTCGTCTGCGCGCTCGTCGCTGCCTCCCCCGGCCCCGCAGCCGGCAACCGGAACGTCCTGAGCTACGGCGACTCGCTCTCGGTGGGCACCGACCTCTTCCTCGGCCGGTACCTCCGCGGCTGGAACGTCCGGTCGAGCGCGTCGATCTCGAGACATGCCGACGAGGTACCGGATGCTCTCCGCGCGTACGGCCGCGCTCTCCCACGCGTGATCGTCGTCAGCGCAGGCACGAACGACGACCCGGGCCGCGTCTCCGGCTTCGCGCGGATCGTCCGCCGAACGCTCGCGATCGCCGGCCCGTCACGCTGCATCGTCTGGTCCACGATCGTCCGCCCTCCGTACCAGGGCGTCTCGTACGCGGGGTACAACCGTGCGTTGGAAGCGATCGCAGCCGTCCACGGAAACCTCCGGGTCTTCGACTGGGCCGCGATGGCTCGGGCGCACCCGTCGTGGTTCGGCTCGGACGGCGTCCACCCGACGATG
The DNA here is from genome assembly GCA_035698965.1 of Gaiella sp. Classification (GTDB taxonomy): domain Bacteria; phylum Actinomycetota; class Thermoleophilia; order Gaiellales; family Gaiellaceae; genus Gaiella. The sequence continues at coordinate 1,940 of DASSBI010000156.1, forward strand.
ACCGGTTACCGTGCCCGCGCAGCCGCCACGGCACGACTCGTGCAGCACTGCTGACTCCTCGGATTGGAGCTGCGCTCACTGCGCATGGTGTCCGACTTCGAGTCGGACGCCAATCGCTAGTCGCCGGCGGCGGTGGTGGCGAGGTCGGTGCGCTCGATCTCGCGCGTCTCGAAGGCCTCGAGGACGTCGCCTTCCTTGACGTCGTTGAAGCCGTCGAGCAGGATTCCGCACTCGAAGCCCTCGGCGACCTCACGGGCATCTTCCTTGAACCGCTTGAGCTGGGCGATCGTCGTCTCGTGGATGACCGTCCCGTCACGGACGACGCGGACGTGCGCGGAGCGCCGGACGACGCCGTTCGTGACCATGCACCCCGCGATCGTCCCGAGCCGCGACACCTTGAACAGCGCGCGCACCTCGGCCTCGCCGAGCACCTCTTCCGTGGTGACGGGGGAGAGCATCCCGACGAGCGCCTGCTCGATGTCCTGGGTCAGCTGATAGATCACGCGGTACGTGCGGATGTCGACGCCCTCGCGCTCGGCGAGGTGCCTCGCCTCGGCGCTCGGCCGGACGTTGAAGCCGACGACGAGCGCGTTCGATGCGGACGCGAGGTAGATGTCGTTCTCGGTGATCCCGCCGACACCGGTGTGGATCACGTTGACCCGCACCTCCGGGTGCTGGATCTTCCCGAGCTCGCTCATGAGTGCCTCGATCGAGCCCTGCACGTCGCCCTTCAGGACGACGTTGAGATCCTGGACGGCGCCCTCCTGCATCCGCTCGAAGAGCGTCTCCAGCGAGACCCCCGCGCTCTTCGAGCGCTGCGCGAGTTGCTCGCGGCGGAGCCGCTCGGCGCGCTTCTCCGCAATGTCCTTGGCCTGCCGCTCGTGCTCGACGACGCGTGCCAGCTCGCCGGCGGGCGGCGGACGGTCGAAGCCGAGGATCTCGACGGGCTCGCCGGGATGCGCCTCGCGAACCTTCTCGCCGCGATAGTCGTAGAGCGCGCGGACCTTGCCGGCCGCGTCACCGGCGACGATCGCGTCGCCGACAGAGAGCGTGCCGCGCTGGACGAGCATGGTCGCCACGGCGCCGCGGCCGACATCGAGGCGTGACTCGATGATCGGCCCGGAAGCGTCGGCCTTCGCATTCGCGCGCAGGTCGAGCTCCGCGTCCGCGACGAGGAGGATGCTCTCGAGGAGCTCCTCGAGCCCGGTCTGCTGCTTGGCGGACACCTGGGCGAACTGAGTCGTGCCTCCCCAGTCCTCGGGCTGCAGCCCCTCGGACGCGAGCTCGGTCTTGACCCGGTCGATGTTTGCGTTGGCCACGTCGACCTTGTTGATCGCGACGACGATCGGCACCTCGGCCGCGCGCGCGTGGCTGATCGACTCCCGCGTCTGCGGCATGACGCCGTCGTCGGCGGCGACGACCAGCACCGCGATGTCCGTGATCTTCGCCCCGCGAGCGCGCATGGCCGTGAACGCCTCGTGCCCAGGAGTGTCGAGGAACGTGAGCTTTCGCCCGTCGACCTCGGTCTGGTAGGCGCCGATGTGCTGCGTGATGCCACCGGCCTCGGTCTCCACGACGGCCGTCGAGCGGATCGCGTCGAGCAGCGTCGTCTTGCCGTGGTCGACGTGGCCCATGATCGTCACGACCGGCGGCCGCGCCGAGAGGTCCGCCTCGACGTCCTCGACGATCTGCTCTTCCTCGTCGTCGGCCGCGTGCTTGATCGTCACCTCGCGCTCGACCTCGGCGGCGATCAGCTCGACCTCCTCGTCGGACAGCGACTGCGTGGCCGTCCGCATCTGGCCGAGGCCCATCAGGATCTTGATGATCTGCGCCATCTGCACGCCGAGCGCGGCGGAGAGGTCCTTGACGGTGACGCCGGACTCGACCGTGACCGGCCCGGTCGGCTGAACCGGTGCTTGTGTACGCGGAGGAGCCTGCTGGGAGCGGTCGCGCGCAGCGCGCGCGTCGCGGCCGCGTGCCGCGCCGCCCTCGATCACGACGCGCCGGCGCCGGCCGCCCGGGCCGCCGCCGCGCGGGCGGATCGGACGGTTCGGTCTGTTCGGGCCGTCAGCCATCAGACCGTCCAGTGTAGATGCGCTCGAGCCGAGTGCCGACGGTCACGTCGGTACGCAGCGCACGCCTGAACGCGCGGCGCTCGACAGCCTGCTCGAAGCACTCGAGCTGGTCGCACGTGTACGCCCCGCGTCCCGGGAGATTCCGTCCCTGCGTCAACACGCCGTCAACCGCCGCAAAGCGCCGAAGCTCGGGTTGCGCCGCGCGACGGCCGCAGCCGAGGCACGTCCTGACGGGAACGCGGCGCTCACGCCCCGTCGCTCGTCTCCTCCGTCGGCGCCACACCGGCCGCCTCGATGTCCTCCGCGATCGCGACCGCAGCCGTGTCCTCGACGGCGCCCTCGGCGGCATCCGCCTCCTCGACCGTCAGCTCACCGGCGGCGAGTGCTTCCTCGACCTCGGCGACTGCCTCGTCTGCGAGCGCGACGTCGTCCGCCACTGCCGCGGCAACGGCGACCGACGCACCGGCGGTCGGATCGCTCGCGAGCGCCTGGTGGGCCGGGACGCCGCAGTACTTCGACCCGGGCAGCGCGGCGTTCGGGCAGCGCTTGCCGTTCGAGAGGAGCGCGGCGCAGCGGCCCGAGAAGTCGCCGTCGCCGTCGTCCTCGCCGGCGAAGGCCGCATCGGCCTCGGCCTGGGCGAACTCGCTGTCGGACTTGATGTCGACCTTCCACCCCGTGAGGCGCGCGGCGAGACGGGCGTTGAGCCCCTCCTTGCCGATCGCGAGCGCTAGCTGGTCGTCCGGGACGACGACGGTCGCGTCGCGGCTCTCGTCGTCGATGTAGACCTCGCGCACGCGGGCCGGCGAGAGCGCCTTCGCGACGAACCGGGCCGGCTCCGTGTTCCACGGGATGATGTCGATCTTCTCGCCGCGGAGCTCCGACACGACCATGCGGACTCGCGATCCGCGCGGCCCGACGCAGGCGCCGACCGGGTCGACACCCTGGACGTGCGACTCGACGGCGATCTTCGAGCGGTAGCCCGGCTCGCGGGCGACGCCGCGGATCTCGACGAGCCCGTCGGCGATCTCCGGAACCTCGAGCTCGAAGAGCGCCTCGATCAGCTGCGGCGC
>DASSBI010000157.1:0-3429 GCA_035698965.1 Gaiella sp.
GGTCGCCCGTCACCGCGAGAATGTTGCGGACGCCTTCGGCGTGGGCGCCGAGCAGCACGCCTTCGAGCCCCATCACCGTGGTGTCGCGCGGGGTGACGTGGGGAATCGTCTCGATCCCGGCCTCGCGCTGGAGCGTCGCCGCGGTCATGAGCGCGTTCATTCGCGCGCGCGCCATCGGGTTGTCGTTGACGTCGACGTAGCCCGCGTGTCCCGACGCCCGGATCGCGCGTGCGACCTCCACGAGGCCGTCGAGGGAGCCTCCCTTCGGCGGATCGACCTCGACCGACACGACCCATTCACCGTTGCGGAGCGCACGCTCGAGGCCGGTGGCCTGCTCCGTCGCGGCGGGCGCCAGAGCGAGCTCCGGCTCGTCGACCTCGATCGTCGTTCGGGCGACGCGGCCCGCGTCGAACGCCTCGCGGACGGCCTCGATCTGGGCGGGCGTCGTCCCGCAGCAGCCGCCCACGATCCGCGCGCCGAGACCGACGGCCTGCACCGCGAACTCGGCGAAGTAGTCCGGTGTCGAGTGGGGGTAGACGACCCGCCCGCCGGCGAGGCTCGCGAGACCGATGTTGGGAAGCGCCGCGAGCGGGAGGCCGGCGTCGCGCATCCCGCGGAGGGCCTTCAGTGCGACGGTCGGCCCCGCGCCGTGATTCGTCCCGATCGCCGCGACGTCGAGCGCGGCGAGCCGGCTCGCGACGGCCGCTGCGCCGACGCCACCCGTGACCTCGGCCTCGTCGTCGAACGTCAGCAGCGCCACGATAGGGAGCGACGAGACCGCGCGCACCGCCTCGACCGCGACGACGAGCTCCTCGAGGTCGAAGAACGTCTCGACCATGAACAGGTCGACGCCGCGTCCCTCGAGCACCTGCGCCTGGGCCGCGTACTGCGGCCCGTGCTCGGCCGCGTCGAACACCTCGAGCTCACCGAGCGGGCCGATGGACCCGGCGACGAAGACGTCGCGTCCGGCGACCTCGCGCGCCTCTCGCGCGAGCCGGACGGCCGTGGAGTTGATCTCCTCGAACGACCCGTCGAGGAGCACGCGCGCGAGCTTGCGGCGGTTCGCGCCGAACGTGTTCGTCTCGATCAGCTCCGCCCCGGCTGCGATGTAGCTCGCGTGGACGGCGACGACGCTCTCGGGCGCGCGGAGATTCGCCTCCTCGGGGCAGCGGAGGCCGGGCACGGCCTGCGCGATCAGCGCTCCGGTCCCGCCGTCGGCCACGATGGGCGTGCCGTTGCCGAGACGTTCGAGGAATCGACTCACGATTTCGACTGTAGTCCCGGCTCGCCGCGGGGATCGGGCGAAGCGGGGCTGCCGCCGGGCCCCGCTCCGACACGACCGGTCTCCGACGCCGGAGCCGTCCCCCCTCGCGCCCGAGCGGCGTCCGGTGAGCGAAGCGGTCATCGGCGGCCGCCCAACCCTCGCGCATCACCTTTCCGGGGCATTCGGAACCACACCGGGGTCCGACTTCAGTCGGACACCAACGCGGAGCGCACGCCGGGTTACCCCTGAAGACGGAGAGGGGGCGGCCATCGCCGCCCCGGTCTCCACTCCGTCGGCCGTGGAAGTGATTGCCGTCAGTTCCCGACCAGGAGCTGCTCTCTCCATCGGCAGGAACCGGGCCGGTCTGAAGCGTTACGCGTCGGGATGCAGGACGCGACCCTCCATCCCCCCGGCGACCGTGACGAGCTCGCCGGTGACGTGGCCGGACAGCCGCTCCGACGCGAGCACGACGACCTGCGCCGCGACGTCCTCGGGCACGGCGACCTTGCGCAGCGGCATCGTGCGCGTGATCCGGCGGACGTCGTCTTCCTCGAGCAGTCCGCGCGTCATCGGCGATGCCGTCCAGCCCGGCGCAACGGCGTTGACCCGGACTCGCGGGCCGAGCCTCGCGGCCTCGTTCTTCAGCGAGAGGAGCAGGCCGCTCTGGATCGCCGCCTTCGCGGCGGCGTAGTCCGCGTGCCCGGCCTCGCCGAAGCGGCCCGCGGTCGAGCCGACGAGGACGAGCGCGCCGTGGCCGCTCCCTGCGAGCCCTCGGAGGAAGGCGCGTGCCGTGAGGAAGGTCGCGGTGAGGTTGGCGGCCAGCGTCTGCTCGAAGCGCGCGAGGTCGAGCTCCCAGACGGGCAGGTCCTCCGACGGGTAGACGCCGGCCACTGCCGCGCAGACATCGACGGTCCCGAGCGCCTTCCGTGCCTCGGCGAAGAGGCGCTCGACGTCGGCCTCGACCGTTAGGTCGGCCTGTGCGACCGGCGCACCGCCGAGCTCGTCGGCGAGCGCCCGCGCGCGATCCTCGCCGCGGTGGTAGTGGACGAGGACGCGTCCGCCCTCGTCGGCGAACGCACGCGCGCACGCCGCGCCGATCCCTCCCGACGCGCCCGTCACCACGACGCCCTGGCCCGCAAGCCCGGTTTCCATCGGGCCAGCCTATTCCGCGCCCTCAGGAGGACGACGGGTGATGCGGTGATGCGATAGCATCAATCCAATGCGCACAACGCTCGACATCGACGACGACGTCGTCGTCGCGGCGAAGGAGCTCGCCGCCGGCGAGCGGCGCTCGCTCGGCTCCGTCATCTCCGAGCTCGCGCGACGCGGCCTGACGCCGGCGCGTGTGGAGACAGAGGGCGACCTCCCGGTGATCCGCGTTCCGGCTGGGACGCCTGCGATCACACCCGAGATGGTGCGTCGCGCGCTCGACGAGGACTGACGGGCTGCGCCTCCTGGACGTCAACGCGCTGGTCGCCCTCGCGTGGGATTCCCACGTGCACCACGCGGCGATCCGCGCCTGGTTCGACGCGCACGCGGCGGACGGCTGGGCGACGTGCCCGGTAACGGAAAGCGGGTTCGTTCGCGTGTCTTCGAACCGAAAGGTGCTTCCCGCCGCGGTCGGCGTCGAGGAGGCTCGTGGGGTGCTGGCAGCACTCCGGAGCGTGGGCGCCCACACGTTCCTGCCGGACGACGTCGCGATGGTCGACGACGACGTCCCTCGACTGGTGGGACACCGGCAGGTCACGGACGCCCACCTGCTGGCTCTTGCGCGTCGTCGACGCGTCTCGCTCCTCACCTTCGACAGCGGAGTGCTCGAGCTCGGAGCGGGGCGAGACGTCGAGCTGCTCCGAGCGCTCTAGTACGTCTCGAGCGAGGCACGGCGGCGGCCTTCCGCCTCGAAGACACGGAAGAGCACGTAGGCGGCGGTCGCGTAGACGAGGCCGATGAACGCCTCCGTCCCGAGAAGGCCGGCGACGTCGCCGAGCGCCGCCCCCGACGCGATCTCGCGCGCGGCCTCGATTCCGTGCGTGAGCGGCAGGCAGCGCCCGATCGCCGCGAGCCAGCCGGGCAGGTCGTCGAGCGCAACGTTGACGCCGCAGACGAGCAGCATGAGGAAGTAGACGAGGTTCGCCCCGAAGAACACGTCGCGCGCCCGGAGCCCG
>DASSBI010000158.1:0-2438 GCA_035698965.1 Gaiella sp.
AGCTTCCCGACCGTGAGCGGCACGCTCGTCCGCAGGACGCCGCTCCGGCGGCTGTTCCCGCCGCTCGAGCGCCAGACCGCGCACTACCACCTCGACGAGGACGTCGAAGAACCGGTCGAGGCCGACTGGCTGCTCGGTGCGTTCCTCCTCCTGCGCCGCGAGACGCTGGCCGAGATCGACGGATTCGACGAGGGCTTCCGTCACTACGTCGAGGACATCGACCTCTGCTACCGCGCGATGCGCGCGGGCTGGGAGCGCTGGTACGTCCCCGCGGCGCGCGTGACGCACGACTGGGCGCAGGTGACGGACAGGGGGTTCCTGTCACGGAACTCCCTCTGGCACGCGCGGAGCATGGCCCGCTTCGTCCGCAAGCACCCCGAGACGCTGGCGCGGCCGTGACGGCGAAGAAGGAGCAGTACGCGCGCAAGGCCGAGGGCTGGACGGACGCCGCGTACGCGGACTCCCGCGCCTACCTCGACCACCGCGCCGAGCTGATCGCGACGGTCGGTGCGCCGCTGCAGGCCGGAGACGAGGTGCTCGACCTCGCCTGCGGGGACGGCGGCCTCGGGGAGCACCTGCTCGCGCGCGGCCTCGCGTACACGGGAATCGACGCCGAGCCGGCGATGGTCGATGCTGCCCGCCGGCGGCTCGGCGACCGCGCGACGATCGGGGTCGGCGACCTCAACGCGTTCGTGCCGGAGGCGCCCGTCGCGGCGACGACGGTCTTTCGCGCGATCTACTACGCGAACGACCGTGCGGCGTTCTTCGCGCGCGCGGCCCGTTTCACGGAGGGGAAGCTCGTCTTCGACCTGAACCCGCGCCAGTACCCGGTCGCCGACGTCGTTGCGGAGCTCGAGGAGGCGGGTTTCGGCCGTGTCGTGCTGCGCCCCTTCTTCGTCCCGCAGACGCAGCGCCTCCCGGGGCCGGCTGTCGCGCTCGCCAAGGCGGCCGAGCGCGCGGGGCCTCTGGCGCGGCTCGCCCTCCGCGCGCGCTTCACCTATCTCGTCGCGGCCTGCCGCTAGCGCGGCACCACGTCGAAGGAGATCCGGGCGCCGAGCGCGCGCCGCTCGCCGGCGGATCCCTTCGGGTCGACCTCCGCCGGCACGAACGTCTGGATCGCAGCCTCGACGCGCCACGGCACCGACGGCGTCGGTAGCACGAACGTCCGGCTCCCGCAGGCCGGCACGTACTGGGCGTCCGAGCCGGTCTCGCGAACAATCGCCGGCTGCTTGTCCTTGCCGCGACCGAGGATCCCGATCCGGACGACGGCGTCGCCGGGGAGGCTCGTGCCAGTGGGACCGCAGCCGAAGGTTTCGCGCGAGAGCGTCACGACCGCCGAACCGGTCCCGCCGCCGGATACGTCGAAGCGGTTGTACGCAGCGTGGGCCACGCTCGGGTCCGGCGGGAGCCCGACCATCCATCCGTCGCCTGCGATCCCCGTCGTGTTCGAGCGCAGCCGAATCGGCCGGCCGTCGACGCGGACGAGCGTCGATCCCTGGTTCGCCGCTACCTCGTCGCCGACGACCTCGACCCCGCCGCTCGCAAGCACGAAGTCGGTGCGCGGGTTGGGCCAGAGCGTGCCGTCGGCGTCCTGGAGGTCGGGGGTCAGCGTGTGCCCCGGCCCGGGGCCTGTCCCGTCGACGCTCCACACCTTCGAGATCGACCGGTTCCAGAACTCCGTCGAGGGCACGCCCAGCGGGTTGTCGCTCATGTGCTGGCCGAGCATCGTCACCGTGCCCGAGCCGGCCCCACGGTCGACCCAGTCGTTCGGCTTCGGGATGTTGCGCTCCACGAGGGCGCTGAAGTCGTGCTCCCCGATCGACGCGTAGACCTCGGCGGTGACGTTCCAGACGAGCAGCGCGACGGCGGCCGCGACGGCGACCGGCGCCGCCGCGTCCGCCAGCGACGAGCGCAGGCGGGTGCCGACCAGGAGCAGGAGGAGGGTTGCCGCCACGGTCAGCACCTCGAGCGCGGTCTCGATCCGTCCGAGGGGCCACGCCCATTCCCGGTTGGCGAGCGCGAGGATCGCGAGACCGTGCGCCTCGTAGTACGGGAAGTTGTCCAGGCCGCGCTCGATCGGCACCCAGACGACCAGCCCGAGGACGGCCGCCCCGGCGACGAGCACGGCCCAGACGGGGGCCGCCGCCCGCTCCAGGAGATACGCAGTCGCGACGAACGCGAGCGGCGCGAGGTACACGAGGTTCCGCTCGACGATGAGGCTGGAGAACGTCGTCGAGAGGTACGCGCCCTTGACGGCGGCGTACCAGCCGAAGCTGACCACCGCGCCCGCGGCGACGACGACGAACGCACGAACGCCCGGCCGGTCGCGCTCGGCGCGCGGCACGGCGAGCATCGCCAGCAGCCCGATCGCCGGCAGCACGCCGATCCCGATCGCGAAGGCGCCGCCCGCCCAGCTGCCGTACTCGAGCATCCGTCCC
>DASSBI010000159.1:0-2151 GCA_035698965.1 Gaiella sp.
GCGGCCCGCTCGGCCGTTTCGTCGGTCCGCGCGTGCACCTCCGCGAGGTCATCACCCTCGAGCACCGTGTCGCCGCGCTTTGCGAAGCAGAGAACGCCGACAGCGTGGTCGACCGGATCGGCCTTCGTGCGGCGCCCCGCACCGAGCTCGAGGGCCGCCACGCCGACGTCCAGCGCACCGAGACGGGTCACGACACCGTCACGCGGGGCCGGAACGACTCGACGGACGGGCGCCTGCTCGAGCGCACCGGGGTCCGGATCACCGCCCTGGGCGCGGATCCACCGCTCGTACACCTCGAGTGCGCTCCCGTCGTCCACGGCCGCCTCGGCCCGGCGACGCCCTTCGTCGAGATCGATCCCGAGGTCGGAGTACGCGAGCAGCCGCGCGGCCGCGTCGAGGACGAGCTCGGTGAAGTCGGCGGGGCCATCCCCGCGCACGGTGTCCCGGGCCTCGTGCACCTCGAGCGCATTGCCCACTGCCCGTCCGAGCGGCTGCTCCATGTCCGTCAGCAGGCACGTCACCTCGCGGCCGGCCATCGTGCCGATCTCGCGCATCACCTCCGCGAGCACACGTGCGTCGTCGAGGGTCTTCATGAAGGCGCCGTCGCCGACCTTGACGTCGAGCACGATCGCATCCGCCCCGGCGGCGAGCTTCTTCGACATGATCGAGCTCGCGATCAGAGGGACGATGTCGACGGTCGCAGTGACGTCGCGGAGCGCGTAGAGCTTCTTGTCGGCCGGAACGAGGTTCGCGGTCTGGCCGACGATCGCCATGCCGACCTCGCGCAGTTGTGCGACGAGCTCGTCGGTCGTCAGCTCGACACGGAACCCCGGGATCGACTCGAGCTTGTCGAGCGTGCCGCCCGTGTGACCGAGGCCGCGCCCCGACATCTTCCCGAGCGGCACGCCGCACGCAGCGACGATCGGCCCGACGGCGATCGACGTCTTGTCCCCCACGCCGCCGGTCGAATGCTTGTCGACGACCTTGCGGCCGAGGGCTGCGCCGAGATCGAGGGTCTCGCCCGAACGGATCATCGCGTCGGTCAGCGCGTGCGTCTCCGCAGGCGTCAGTCCCCGGAAGTAGACGGCCATGCACCACGCGGCGAGCTGGTAGTCGGGCACCTCGTCGCGCGCGTAGGCGAGGATCATCTCGGCCAGCTCGGCGGGATCGTGCTCTCCCCCGTTCCGCTTCTGCTCGATCAGCTCCGCCGGCCGAACGGTCATGCCTTCTCCGCGACGAAGACGGTGACGCGCTTGGTCGCCTCGAGCGTGCGGTCAAGCGCGCTGTCGTCCATTTCCTCGAGAAGCGCGCGACCACGAGTCGTCGAACCGACGTAGGAGCGAATCGCCGCGCCGTCCGCGAACGTCACGGGACCGCTGAGGTCCCGCCGCCGCACGCGTGCAAAGTGACGATTCAGATGCTCTGCACCGTTCTCCGAGCGGAATGTCTGCTCCCGATCGGATAGATCGCGACCGACGAGCTCCCACAGCTCCGAGAAGTCGTCCGACGCGTTCGTGGTTGCGACGAGGATGCCCCCGGGGCGAAGCACCCGAGCGATGGTGGTCAGCGCACGATCGAGATCCGGGACGTGGTACAGCATCCATGCCGCGACAACGGCGTCGAAGGATTCGTCCGGATGGTCGAGCCCCTGGACGTCCCCGACGACCGCCTCCACTCCACGCCTGCGCGCAAGCTCCACCATCCTTGGAGAGAGATCCACGCCGGCGACGGACGCGTGCGCCTCGCGCTCGAGGCGCGTTGCGAGCTCCCCCCAACCGCAGCCCACCTCGAGCACCCGAGGGTGATCCAGCCGGGCGATCTCCTCGACGACGATGTCTCTGGCATCGAACGGCGCAGGCCCGTAGATCGTCGAGCGGGCAACGAGTCCGTCCTCGGTCGCGTACTGGTCCGCGACGTACGCCGGATCGTCCGCTCTCACCGCTCGACGATCGGCCGGCCCGGCGCACCCTTGCCGGGGTGCTTCGCGCCGAGCCAGGCGGACACCGTCGCTCCGACATCGCCGAACTCGCCGTCCTCGTGGATCCGCCCGGACGCGTTCTTGCCCGCCGCGTAGGCGAGGAGCAGGGCGTACTCGCGCGAGTGGTCGGTCGACGGCGTCGTCGGGTCACAGCCGTGGTCCGACGTGAGAAT
>DASSBI010000160.1:0-2527 GCA_035698965.1 Gaiella sp.
CGGCTCGACGGCCGCTCGGTCGGGATCGTGACCAACGCCGGCGGCCTCGGGATCCTCTGTGCCGATGCGTGCGAGGCCGCGGGTCTCGAGCTCCCGACGCTCGGCGACGAGACCGTGACCGCGCTGCGGGCGGTGCTTCCCGCCGAGGCGAGCGTGGCGAACCCCGTCGACATGCTCGGCGGGGCGACCGCCGCGACCTACGCCGCGGCGATCCCACACGTCCTGGCCGACCCGCACGTCGCCGCGTGCGTCGTTCTCTTCGTGCCTGCGGTCAGCGCCACCGCCGACGAGGTCGCCGCCGCCGTCGTCGACGCCGTCTCGGAGGCCGGCTCGGACAAGCCGGTGCTCGCCGTGATCATGAGCTCGGAGGGGACGCCCGCCGCGCTGCGGACGGCGAACGGCGTCGCGTCGTTCAACTACCCGGAGTCCGCCGCGCGCGCGCTCGGCCGGGTCGCCGACCGCGCATCCTGGCTGCGCCGCCCGCAAGGTGCGGCCCCGTCGCTCCACGGGATCGAGCGAGCACGCGCCGAGGCGGTCGTCGACGCGGCGCTCGAGGGCTCCGACGACACGTGGCTCGACCCCGCGGCGACCCGCAAGCTGCTCGAGGCGTACGGGCTGCCCCTCGTCCCCGAGCGCGTGGCCGGCTCCGCCGACGAGGCGGTGGCCATTGCGCGTGAGCTCGGCTTCCCGGCGGTCGTCAAGACCGCAGCGCCCGGCGCCCACAAGACGGAGACCGGCGGGATCGCGCTCGACCTCGCCGACGAGGAGGCGGTCGCGGCGGCGGCGTCTCGCATCGGGCCGCCGGTGATCGTCCAGCCGATGCTCGCAGGCGGCGCCGAGCTGCTCGCCGGCGTCGTGCAGGATCCTGTCTTCGGCCCGCTCGTCGCGTTCGGTCCCGGCGGTGTCTTCGCCGAGCTGATCGGCGAGGCGGCGTTCCGGATCGCGCCGCTGACGGACATCGACGCCGAGGAGCTCGTCGACGGCGGCAAGGCGGGCCGCCTCGTCGCCGGCTTCCGTGGCGCCCCGGCGGCCGACCGCGCCGCGCTCGTCGATCTCGTCCTGCGCCTCGCGCGGCTCGGTGACGACCTTCCCGCAGTCGCCGAGCTCGATCTGAACCCCGTGCTCGCGCTCCCCGACCGCTGCGTCGCCGTCGACGCCCGTATCCGCGTCCGGCGTCCGGACACGGTGGCTCGGACAAAGAGCTGGTAAGGAACTGGAGGGGTCTGGCACCCGTAGGGTGCCTGACCCCGGTGGCGCGTTGCCATCGAGTGCCCGTTGGGCTCGTGGGCGTCGCTGGGGTCAGGCACCTTTGGTGCCAGACCCCACGAGACCACTCTGCGTAGTTCTCCACAGGTCGGAAGCGGGGTTTCGCGGCAGCCCGTCGGCGACCAATCCCTGATGGCGCAGCGGCGCCCGGCGACGAAGCTCCGGGCATTCGATCAGTGATCCATCGGGAGGAGGAGTGATGAACACCAGAAGGCTTCTCGAGTGGGGCGGGCTCGCTGCGAGCGTCGTCCTGATCATCTTCGGCGCCGCGGCGCTCTACATGGGATTCGACGGCCGCAGCACCGTGCAGGACAGCCTGAAGCAGGAGCAGATCTTCTTCGGCGAGGCCTCCGACCCCGCCGTCGCGCAGTACGCCAGCCAGTGGGCCGGCCAGCAGGTGAAGACCGGCGAGCAGGCACGCGCGTTCGCGAAGATCATGCGCGAGCACACGCTCGAGTCGAGCGGTGGGTTCACCTACGCGCAGATGGGCCGCTACCAGTCGGCCGCGAACCCCTCCGACCAGAAGGGCACGAACGACGAGGCAGCAGCCGCGAAGGACCCGAGCGGCCAGCCGATCGCGAACGGCGCCCGGAACCTCTGGGTGACCGAGACCGCCCTGACCACGGCGCTCAACACGAGCTACATGGCCGCGCAGCTCTCGGTCTTCGGGATCGTCGTCGGGATCGCGCTGCTCCTGACAGGCGGCGGACTGATGATCCTGGCACTCGCAGTGCTCGGCGGACGGTTCCGCGAGGAGGCCGCCGCGCAGGCCGGGGTCACGACGAAGGTGGCCATCGGCCACTGATCGCTCCGACCTCCCGGAGTGAGACGAGAGGGCGGCCCCCGGGCCGCCCTCTCTACGTGGGGGAACCCCTGGTTCCCTCACGCACCCCCTCCTCTGGGAAGCGCCGCAGCAGACGTCGCCTGGCCTCCCGGACGGCAAAGCCGCCCTCCGGCCGACATGGCTGGTGACCCGGTCGAGGTGGCGACTCGGTGCCTCGGTGTCCGATCTTCAGTCGGACACCTTTGTGCTCTGCGTCCGTCAGTACTTCCCCGCACGGGAGTGCGGCTCGCAGCGGACGACTGCGGGAGCGCGCTCCGCCACCATGCAGGGCATGTCAGCGCAATCGCGGAAGATCATGGTCGCCTACGACGACTCGGACGCAGCGCGTCGCGCGCTCGACCGGGCCGCCGACCTCGCCGGCTACGGGTCGTCGCTCACCGTCGTCAGCGTCGCGCGCGACGGCGGGCGCTACCAGGC
>DASSBI010000161.1:0-6187 GCA_035698965.1 Gaiella sp.
GCCCGCCTCTGCCAGGGGTCGTACGGATCCGGGGTCCGCGGTCACGGCCAGGCAACGCTCGGGGTGAGCCAGGATTGGCACGAGCCCCGCCCGCTCGACGTTGCGCGCCGCGTCCGCGACGAGGCCGACCGCGCCGTCGACATCGAGCCACCACCCCGGGAACTCCACCAGCACCGCGCGCGTCCCCTCGAGGACGTATCCGCGCGGGTCCTCCCCGTCGGCGACGAGCGACGGATACACCTCCCAGCCGCGGCGCAGGTCGAGCCCCCAGGCCGCAACTGCATCCCGCACGTGCGGAAACGCCTGCCCGTAGAGGTCGCGTCGCTCGGCGGTGCGGGGAAACTGGTCCCAGTCGGCGTGCGCGTGTGGCGTCGCGAACAGGACTCGTGTCCCTGCCTCGAAGGCGATCCGGCACAGCTCGATGCCCTCTTCGACCGTCGCTGCGCCATCGTCGCCGGAGGGGACAACATGGCTGTGGACGTCGACGAACCCCTGCATGAGGCCACGGTAGCGGGGGCCGTGTTCCAGACGCATCCGCCCCTCGTCGCGCGCTCCGACCGCGAATCCGTCGCGGTGCGCGTCGCGCAACGGCGGGCGTCCGGCGAACCGCCTCCAGGGCTGAGCTCGCTCGCACAGGAGTCGCTTCGCTGTCGGATGCAGCCACGTCGCCGCCGGAGGGGGCCGGCTCTGTCGGCCGGGAGGCCGACCGCGGCATGCTGTGCCTGCACCCCGCAGGAGGGGGCCGATGGGGGGACCAGGGGTTCCCCCACCGAACTCACATGGCGCGACGCGCGCCCGGGCTGCGGCAGAACGCTCCGGACAGCAGGCCGTCGCGGCAGAGCTCGGGCTCGGGCGCGCCGACGGCGAACGCGCTCCGAAGGTCGTGCGTGAACCAGACATGCATCATCTCGCTGCCCTGGAACGCTTTCGAGCCCACGGGGCACCGCCCGTCGTCCCCGGGCTTGCGGCCGCGCTTGTCCCCGACGGTGCACACGACGTGCGAGTGCCAGCGCGTGACCGGCCCTCCCGGCGACGGCCCTCTCTCGTCCCGCTGCACGCTGTACATCACCCCGACGAGCACCGCGGGCTTGTCCGGCTGGCGAGCGAAGATGAGCGCCTTGGGCCGACGCGGATCGAACACCGGCCCGCCGCGGCGCTCGCGCAGCTTCTCGGCGTGGAGGTAGTGCGCGGTGACGTCGCCCGCCTTCCGCCGCGCTGTTCGCGTCTCGAAGCCCGCGCGTCCTGCCGCCGCGAGCGTCGTCCAGCGCCGCGCCTCACGGCGGACCGTGGTGAGGATCCGCCGCGCGGCTGCCTGCTGCGCCGGCGTCGCGAGCGAGACGTCCGGGTACTGCTCGAGGTGGCCGATCAGACCCCGCCGCGCCGTCGCCGGCAGATGCGAGGCGCCTGGAGGCAGCGTGCAGACGATCCGAGGGGTGGCCGCCGGGGCACCGCTCGCGCCATGGCCGGCCCCGCCGAGGAGGACGGCGAACGCCACCGAGGCGACACCGATACGCAGACGCCGCGTCACGGCCGCGAGAGCCGCCTCCAGAGGTTCTGAAGCAGCGTGGCCACCGTCGGAGAGCGGTTTGCGAGACAGAACGCGCCTGCCGCGAACACCTTCGCACCTCGCCCGGTCTCGTAGTAGGTCATCTGCCCCGTCCGCCCCGCACCGAGCAGGTTCGGGATCTCGGCGACGACGCAGGTGCCCCGCGGAGAGTCGACCGTCGTCGCGGATATCTCGACGCCGCTCCACCCGAAGCGCGAGCCGCGCTCGAGTCCGGTACCGCGAAAGAGCCACGGCGCACACCGTCTGCTCCGCACGACGTAGGGGGCGCGGTGTGTGCCGTCGTCGCTCGCCCGGTACTGGACGCCGACGACCGCCGACTCGGGGCGCGGATGTTGCAGGCTCCGCCACTGCTCCTTGCGTCGCAGCACGGTTCCGTGGCGTTCGACCCGCCAGTGAAAGGCGTCGGCGCTGAGGAACGCCAGGTTGCCGCCGCCGTCGCGGTACCGCTCGACGAGGTCGCGTTCGTGGAGGGTCACGTACTCGTGATGGCCCGGGAAGACGAGCAGGTCGTACCTGCGCAGGAGGGTCGCGGCGTCGCGCACCCCGTCGAGGTCGTCGTCGCCGAGGAAGTCCGCGTCGTGACCCGAGGCGCGGAGCCAGCGCAGGAAGGGCCGGTCGTAGCGGTTGAAGAACGGAGGCATCCCGTCGCCCATGAACGGGCGGTCGAGTCGCGCGCTCTCGCGGCGCCTGCTGGCGTACCACGTGTCGCCGGTGCCGTCGCCGTCGCCATCGGTGAAGTTGTACGCCTGCCATGTGCTCGTGGGAAGGACGACGGCGACCCGCGGCCGGGAACGCGCGGGCGCCCGCACGACGAGCGGCGCCTGGACGACCGTGCCGCCGTGGTCGAACCGCGCGGCGTAGACGCCTGGCTTCCAGGAGCCCACGAGGACGCCCACCACGGGGCCGCCAACGGCACGGACGCCCCGCACCGAGACGCCGGTCGCGGCGTCGACGATCTCGAACGAGGCCGCCCGGCCGCCGTCGACCCGGAGACGGGCGACAGCGCCCGGCCCATAGGTCTCGCGCTCGAACCGCGCCGTGAGCCCATGGATCCGGACGACGGGCCCGGCGAAGAACGCCGACGCGCCGTCCGTCTTCACGACGATACGCGTCGGATATGTCCTGGCGGCGGTCGCCGGAGGGGGCGACCACACGAGGGTCGCCACCCCCGCCCGTGCCGTAACACGCTCGATGTCGACGACCCCGGGCCGGGGCTTGCGCTGGAGGACGACGAGCTCGAGGTTCGAGGGCCGCTCGAGCCGGATGCGGAGCGCGGCGCAGTCGCGGAGGCCGTCGCCGTCCGGCGTGATCGTGAGGACGGCCCCCGGCCCCACCGGCGCTGCTCCGCACGCGCGGGCATCCACGAGCCGTGCGGCGGCGGGCAGCCGGTCCTGTCCTGCCGCCCCCGGCGCCGCCACGACCGCCAAGGCGACGAGGACGGGTACCGCCTTCATCTCGTGCGAGATCGTACGAGTCGCGTCGGACTCTGCCATCCCCCGGCCGGGAGGGAATCAATCATCTAGTCTCGGCGGCCGATGGGCGTGCGACGGACGCTGCTGGTCGCCAACCGCGGCGAGATCGCTGTCCGCATCTTCTCCACGTGCCGCCGTCTCGATCTCCGCACCGTCGCGGTCGCCGGGCCGGGAGACGCGAGCGCGCTGCACACCCGCGTCGCCGACACCGTCGTCCCGGTCGCGTCGTACCTCGACGTGACCGCGCTGGTGGACGCCGCGCGCGAGGGCGGCGCCGAGCTCGTCCACCCGGGCTACGGCTTTCTCGCCGAGAGCGCGTCGTTCGCGGAGGCGGTGATCGGTGCGGGTCTGACCTGGGTCGGGCCGCCCCCGGACGCGCTTCGGCGTGGGGGCGACAAGCTCGAGGCGAAGCGGATCGCGGGCGCCGCGGGCGTCCCCACGCTCCCGACCGGTGCGCCCGCGGAGCTCGGCTACCCGCTGCTGGTCAAGGCGGCGGCCGGAGGCGGCGGGCGCGGGATGCGGGTCGTCCGCGACGCGAGCGAGCTCGAGGGGGCCATGGAGGCCGCGGCACGGGAGGCCGAGGCGGCGTTCGGCGACGGCACCGTCTACTGCGAGCGGTTCCTGCCCCGTCCCAGGCATGTCGAGGTGCAGCTCATGGGCGACCGGCACGGCAACGTCGTTGCGATCGGGGAGCGCGATTGCTCGGTGCAGCGCCGCCATCAGAAGGTGATGGAGGAGTCTCCCCCGCCCCGTCTGCCGGCAGCCGTCCGCGCGCTCCTCGCGCGGTATGCGGTCGCCTTCGGGAAGGCGATCGGCTACGAGAGCGCGGGCACGGCGGAGTTCCTCGTCGACGGCGACGACGTGTTCTTCCTCGAGCTCAACGGGCGGATTCAGGTCGAGCACCCGGTCACGGAGGCGGTGACGGGCCTCGACGTCGTGGAGCTCCAGCTCCGCGTCGCCGACGACGAGTCGCTGGCCGGGCTGGAGATCGACTCCCACGGGCACGCCGTCGAGGCGCGCCTTTACGCCGAGGACCCGCGGACATTCCTGCCTCAACCCGGTGTCGTCACGAGGCTCCGCCTACCGGAAACGATCCGCGTCGACGCGGGGATCGAGGAGGGCGACGAGATCGGCGGCGCCTACGACCCGATGATCGCGAAGCTCGTCGCGCACGGCACCGACCGCGACGACGCGCTCGACCGCCTGGCCGCCGCGCTGGACGAGACGGTCGTCGAGGGGGTGACGACGAACCTGCCCTTCCTCCGGTGGCTCGTCGCGCACCCCGCCTTCCGCGACGCCGACCTCTCGACCGACTTCCTGACGCGGTTCCCGCCGCTCTCGGCACCGCCGTTGCCCCCGCCGCACGGCCCGTGGGGCGAGAGCTGGCGCCTCAACCTCGCGCCCGCGCCTACGCTCGGCCCGCTCGAGGTCGAGGCGGCGGCGCTCACGGCCGGGGCGGCGGGCGGTGACGGCCGCGTGAACGCGCCGATGCCCGGCAAGGTGATCGACGTCAGGGTCGACGCCGGAACGCGCGTTGCCTCGCACCAGCCGCTCGTCGTGCTCGAGGCGATGAAGATGGAGCAGATCGTGAGCGCGCCGTACGACGCAACCGTGCGGTCGGTCGAGGTGGCGGCCGGCGAGCAGGTGACGACCGGGACCGTGCTCGTCACGCTGGAGACCGCATGACTGTTCTCTCGACCCACCTCGTGCGGGACGACGCCTTCGCACGGCGGGAGGCGCGGATGGCCGCGCTCGTGGAGGAGCTCCGCGAGCGGACGGCGCTCGTCGCAGCGGGCGGCGGCGAGAAATCCGTCGAGCGGCACCGCTCGCGCGGGAAGCTTCCCGCGCGCGAGCGGATCGACAGGCTCGTCGACCCCGGCTCGGCCTTCCTCGAGCTGAACGGCCTCGCCGCATGGGACGTCTACGAGGGCCAGGCGCCGTCAGCGGGCATCGTCACCGGGATCGGGATCGTCGAGGGCCGGGCGTGCGTGATCGTCGCGAACGACGCGACCGTCAAGGGCGGCACGTACTTCCCGCTCACGGTCAAGAAGCACCTCCGTGCGCAGGAGGTCGCCGAGCAGAACCACCTCCCGTGCGTCTACCTCGTCGACTCCGGCGGGGCGTTCCTCCCGCTCCAGGACGAGGTGTTCCCCGACCGGGAGCACTTCGGCCGGATCTTCTTCAACCAGGCGCGCATGTCCGCGCAGGGCATCGCCCAGATCGCTGCCGTGATGGGCTCCTGCACGGCGGGCGGCGCCTACGTTCCCGCGATGTCGGACGAGACGATCATCGTCCGCGGCACCGGGACGATCTTCATCGGCGGCCCGCCGCTCGTGAAGGCGGCGACGGGCGAGGAGGTCACAGCGGAGGAGCTCGGCGGCGCCGACGTGCACACGCGCCGCTCGGGCGTCGCCGACCACTACGCGACGTCCGACGAACACGCGCTCGCGCTGGCCCGGCAGATCGTGCGGAACCTCGGCGATGCACCCCTGTGCCCCTGGGAGCTCACCCGGCCGGAGCAGCCCGTCGTCGACCCGGCCGACCTGTACGGCCTCGTCCCGGAGGACTTCCGCCACGAGCTCGACCCGCTCGAGGTGATCGCGCGCATCGTCGACGGCAGCCGCTTCCACGAGTTCAAGGCGCTCTACGGCGACACCCTCGTCTGCGGGTTTGCGCGCATCGAGGGCTTCCCGGTCGGGATACTCGCGAACCGCGGGATCCTCTTCGCCGAGTCGTCGCAGAAGGGCGCGCACTTCGTCGAGCTCGCGTGCAAGCGGCGGATTCCCCTCGTCTTCCTGCAGAACATCACCGGGTTCATGGTCGGGCGCGAGTACGAGGAGGGCGGGATTGCCCGGGACGGTGCCAAGCTCGTGATGGCCGTCGCCTGTGCCGACGTCCCGAAGTTCACGGTCGTGACGGGAGGCTCGTTCGGCGCGGGGAACTACGCGATGTGTGGGCGCGCCTACGGGCCGCGCCAGCTCTGGATGTGGCCGAACGCGCGGATCTCCGTGATGGGCGGCGACCAGGCCGCGACGGTGCTCACGACGGTCGGTGACGCTGACCCCGACGAGATCCGCGCGAAGTACGAGCACGAGGGCTCGCCGTACTACTCGACCGCGCGGCTCTGGGACGACGGGATCATCGACCC
>DASSBI010000162.1:0-3685 GCA_035698965.1 Gaiella sp.
CTCTATCACGTCGGCATGGCGGCCCTCGGCGTGGTCACCGGCCTCGCGGCGGGAACGCTCGGTCTCGTCACCGGCCGGCTCGTGTTCGTGCTCTCGATCGGAATGGCGTTGATGTACGCCGCCGGAGTGACAGGAGGCTGATGTGGCGGACGCGAAGACCGGTGACGCGTTGTGGAAGTGGATCCTCGGAGGGATCGCGGCGGGCGCCGCCATCCTCGGCCTCTTGATCGTGTCGTACGCGATCGGCTACAACCGCGGCGAGGACAACGCAGCCGCGCCGGCGGAGACGACGCCCCCGGCGACGACGGCGCCGGCCGAAACGACTCCGCCGCCGGCGACGACCGCGCCGGAGACGACCCCGGCCGAGACGACGCCGCCGGCAACCGAGACGCAGCCGACGGAGACCGCGCCGTCGCAGGCGGAGCTCGTCGCCCGTGGCGAGGAGCTCTGGAGCTCCACGGGCTGCGCGGGCTGCCACTCGCTCGACGGAGCCGCCGGCGTAGGGCCGACGATGCAGGGTCTCGCAGGCTCGACGGTGACGCTCGACGACGGCTCGACGGTGACCGCGGACGACGCCTACCTCGAGCAGGCGATCGTCGATCCGGATGCCCAGGTCTCCGAGGGCTACAAGGCCGGGATCATGTCGGGCGCCGTGGCCTCGCAGAAGTTCGACACGCGGCCCGACGACGTGGCCGCACTCGTCGCGTTCGTCAAGGCCCGGGGCTGACCGCCGCGACGCGGAAACCCGGGTCTGGAACCGAGCGGCGCCGAGCGGTGTCAGGCGCGGAGCAGGCGGTGCAGAAGCACGTCTCGTCTTCGATCGCGCGTTGCTCGGCGGTCGGGCGCTGACGCCGCGGTCGCGGCGGGCCGCATGCGTGAGGCCTCGTGACAAGGTGTCACAAGGCCTCGGTGGTGCCCTCGCAATGCGTCGGCGGCGGCCCGGCGAACGCGGTCGGGGCGGTGGCGTCAGGCGGCGACGAGCACCTCGGTGCGCGTGCGGCCGCCGAGCTCGAGCCCACGGCGCGCCGCATAGGCGAACGGGTGGTGGAAGACGTCCATCGCGCGGTCGTCGTGATCGAGCACGAGCTCGAAGCTCTCGTCCGTCCTGCTGTCGGCGACGACGACGCTCAGGATGTCGCTGTCCGTGTGCCAGTAGAGCGCCACGTCCATGCCGTCGTTCGACCGGAAAGCGAGCTCTCGTGTGCCGGGATATGCGGTGACGGAGGTCATGGCTGCTCCTCTCGGACGATCGGGTTCACTGGATCGCCCGGAGGCTCGCAGACGGGCGGGGCGGTCGGGAGGGGGCCAGCCGGACGATCGAGGGGGGCCGACCGGCGTTTCGAGGTTCGGTAAGTCGAACTCCCGTGCGCGAAGCTAGATGGTGACGAGCTTCCGCGCGAAGAAGTCGAGCGCTGCGCGCGTCTTCGTCTGCTGGTCCCCGTCGAGGCTCACCCCGCGTTCGGTGAGGAACGCGCGGGACTCGGCGGCTACGTCGAACGCCTCGTCGGGCTCGCATTTCGTCGACAGCTCGAGAATGTGCGAGCCGTCCGGATAGAGCCAGAGCTCGGACACGAGCTTGCGCGGGAAGCCGGCGGGCGACGACTTCAGCTTGAGGACGAAGATCGGCCCGAGGAGCGCGAGGTCGCCGAGCCCGATCCCGTCCGGGGCGTGTTCGTCGAAGAACGCCCGCTGCTCCTTGGAGAAAAGCTTGCGCATCGGCTTCGCGCCGCTGACCACGTCTCTGACGGCGGTTGCGGGGAGATCGCGGGTCATCGACCCGGAGCAGACGAACCTCCCGGGCATGGCGTCCACCTCGACCTTGAACCCCGGCGTCTGCCGGACCCGGTCCGGCAGCTCGGACGGAACGACGGGACGAAGCTTCACGACCGTGTCGTCGCCGCGCTTCTGGCTGCGCCGCGCCCTGACGACGAGACCGTGCCGGTCGAGCGCGAGCTCCGGGGTATCGAAGAAGAACACGTGGCGGATCTGGGCATCGAGCGGGTCGAGGTCGAGCGCAGTCGCGGTCGCACGGAGGTCGGCGGCGGGGACGCTCAGCTTGAGCTCGGCGCTGTCGGCGTCCCGGAGGAGCGCGACGAGCCGCCCGATCTCCTCGTCCGGGATCCCCGGCGCCGTAGGGTGCGCCCGTGGCATGCCCACAGACTCCAGCTTCCGTTGCGTCCCGTCAATCCTCGCGGCTGTCGATCACGCGGACGAAATCGTCCGACGGACCCCGCGGGCAAGCGGCGCCGCGCCGCCCTGAGAAAGAGTAGGGTGCTGGCGTTGGGCCTGAACGGTCGGGGGAGATCGCAGGCAGGGGCATCGCGTCCGTGTGGGTCGTGACGCCTCCACCCCCACGTGGTGAGGTCTCCGGCCGTGCGTCCAGGCGCGTCGAGCGACACGAACGAGGAGGTTCGTAAGTGAAAGCTCACACGAGCCCGCGGCGGCTGCCGCGGCTTCTGGTCGCAGCTCTCGTCGCGGGGGTCGCGACGATCGCGGCGGCGGTGGCGATCGCGGCAGATCCGCAGCCCGCGATCCAGACGAGCACGCCGAAGTCCGAGAACCAGATCACGAACATCGACGTGCTCCGTCAGCAGATCCGCAACTACTACGGCGACCCCCTGGGCACGGGGACGTTCGGCAGCGACTCGAACTACGCGAACGAGGCGAGCTCCGCGGCCGCCGCGGGCGCACGCTGGCTGCAAGCGCGTGCCCATGCGGTCAAGGGTCAGAAGGCGATCGTCCTGGACGTCGACGACACGACGCTCGCGACGTGGAACTACGAGATCGCCTCGAACTGGGCCTTCAACCCGGCCACGAACGCGACGTTCGTCCTCGGCCAGCTCTTCCCGGCGGTCCCGGGGATGGTGCAGATGGTCAACGCTGCGGCCGGCGAGGGGTACGCGATCTTCTTCCTCACCGGGCGGCCGCAGACGCAGGAGGCGGCGACTCTCGGCAACCTCGGAAGCGACAGCGTCGGAGTCGACGCCGGCTACGCGGCGCCGACCACGTTGTCGAACGGCGAGGACGGCCTCTTCACCAAGCCTGCGATCGCCGACTACCCGGACTACCTGAAGACGGCGTGCGCGGACGAGCTCGCCGCCGGCAAGTCGTGCACCACCGTCCACTACAAGACGGCGACCCGCGCGCACATCGAGTCGCTCGGCTACGAGATCGTCGGCAACTTCGGCGATCAGTTCTCCGATCTCGTCGGCGGTCACGCCGACCGGACGTTCAAGCTCCCGAACCCGAACTACTTCCTGCCCTAGGGGATCCGGGATCCGTCTCGCTCCGGGCCGCCCTACGGCGGCCCGGAGCGCTTGACGGTTGACACGCGGTCGGCGATAGCCCAGACTCGCGCGCGTGTGTTGCGTTCTCCTCCTCGCCGGCGGCATCGGGCCGCGGATCGCCCTGTTCTTCTGGTGGGTCTTCGGCGACAAGCCCGACGCCGCGATCTCGAGCTGGGTCTGGGGCCTGCTCGGGTTCCTGTTCCTGCCCTGGACGACGCTGATGTTCATCATCGCCTGGTCGCCCGTCGTCGGGATCAACGGCTTCTGGGACTACGTGCTGATCGCGCTCGGTGTCGCGCTCGACATCGCGACATACGCCGCGAAGCCCGCGCAGCGGATGCGCGGTAGCCACGCCTACTAGCCCGGCAGCATGAGGTCGAGCACCGGGATCGCCGTCG
>DASSBI010000163.1:0-2028 GCA_035698965.1 Gaiella sp.
GACGCAGCCCGCGCCGATCGCGCTCGCGACACCGGCGACGATCCCCGACGGGATCGCGCGGATCTTGTACGTCTCGCCGTCGACGACGATCGTGTGCCCCGCGTTCGGACCACCCTGGTAGCGGCAGACGAGGTCGGACTCTTGGGCGAGCAGGTCGACGATCTTGCCCTTTCCCTCGTCGCCCCACTGCGCGCCGACGATCACGGTCGCGGGCACGTGCTCCATTCTCGCACGCGCCGCGGAGCGCACGCGCAGCGTCTAGCTTCGTGCCGTGCTCGTCGGTCGGACCCGGCTCGCCGCCGACCTCGCTCGCTTGGTGTCCTGCCGGGCACGGTCGCGTTCATCCATTGCCGGCTGTCGGCGCTCGGGAGGGTGATCGGCGGTGCCGAGACGGTGATCCGTGCGCTCCTCGACGTTGCGGGCCTGGATGGGACACTCGCGGCGTACGTCGGCTGGCTGGACAGCCCGATCGACGATCTCGACGTGCTCGCGCCCGGCGACCGGGAACTCGCTCTCGCGGAGCAGCCGACCTACGACCCGACCGTCGGACGCGCAGAGGTGCAGGAGTGAGACGGCGCAGCCGGCGCCTCACCCGAGCCGCTTCGACGCCACGCCGAGCGACTGCCCGCCGGCGAGTGTCGGCGCGAACAGGTCGCCGTGCGCGGCAACGCGCTCGAGAGCGACCGACATCGTGAACCGTTCGGGACGAACGTCTTCGGCCAGCTCCTCCCAGCGGAGCGGCGTCGAGACCGGCGCCGCCGGCTTCGGGCGCACCGAGTAGACGGAGGCGAGCGTCTTGCCGTGGCCGTTCTGCCGGTGGTCGAGAAGAACGCCCTCGCGCTTGCGTTTCAGCCACTCGGTCGTCACAACGCCGGGGTTCTCGGCCTCGAGGCGTCGCGCGACGGCCTCGGCGAAGGCGTACGTGTCGCCGAAGCCGTAGCGACGCGCAATCGGAACGAGCACGTGGATCCCGTCGGCGCCACTCGTCTTCACGTACGAGCGCAGCTCGAGCGACTCGAGCAGCCGGTGCAGCAGGTGCGCGGCGCGAATGCAGAGCGCGAACTGCCCGTCGGGCGGATCGAGGTCGAAGACGACGTAGTCGGGCCGGTCGGGCCTGTCGATACGCGAGTACCAGGCGTTCATGTCGATGCAGTTCATCTGCACCATCCACTGCAGCGCCTCGGGCGTGCCGACGAGAGGGAAGTCGACCATTCGCGACTCGCCGGTGCGACGGACGGTGCGGAACGGGCGGGTCGGGATCCACGACGGCATGCCCTTCGGGGCCTGCTTCTGGAAGTACGACGGCGTCCCCACGCCCATGGGAGTCCGCTTCATCGTGAACGGCCGGTCCCGGAGATGCGGGAGGATCGCCGTCGCGACCGCGCCGTAGTACTCGAACAGGTCGCCCTTCGTGACCCCCACGTCCGGGAAGAGCACCCGGTCGCCGCTCGTCAGCCGGACGTCGCGAGCCACCATCCGAGTCTACGCAGCATCGCGACGCGGCCCGCCTTTCGGCGACGAGCTCAGGCGGCGGCAGCGCCCGCGAGGTCCGTGAACTTCGCGTACCGGCGCAGGAAGCTCAGCTTGACCGCGTCGGTCGGGCCGTTCCGGTGCTTGGCGAGGATGAGCTCGGCGAGCCCTTGCTGGTCGGACTCCTCGCCGTTGTAGTAGTCGTCGCGGTAGACGAACAGCACCAGGTCGGCGTCCTGCTCGATCGACCCCGACTCGCGCAGGTCGGAGAGCATCGGCCTCTTGTCGGCGCGCTGCTCGACCGCGCGGGAGAGCTGCGAGAGCGCCAGGATCGGGACGTCGAGGTCGCGCGCGAGCACCTTGAGGTTGCGCGAGATCTGCGAGACCTCCTGCACCCGGTTCTCGACTGTGCCGCCGGAGGTCATCAGCTGGAGGTAGTCGACGACGATCAGCCCGAGCCCCGGCTCGCGCGCCTTGAGGCGACGGGCCTTCGAGCGGAGCTCCATCATCGTGATCGAGCCGGTGTCGTCGACCCAGATCGGTGCCTTCATGAGCTTG
>DASSBI010000164.1:0-3924 GCA_035698965.1 Gaiella sp.
CGAGCGGCGTGTCCGCCTCGGCGGCGATCGTCGGCCCGACGTACTCGATCGCGAGCCGGATCGCACGCGCCTCGAGCGGCGTCAGCTTCGGCGCCTTGCGGAAGACGTCGCCGTACAGCTCCTTGTCGACGCGGACGCGGCCCGTGTCCTCGTCGACGATCGCGTAGACCGTGTAGCACCCTCCCCCGAAGTTGACGAGGTTGAGGAGCGAGAGCGTCTCCTGCAGCTCCTCGCGGGGCAACGAGAAGCGCTCGGCGAGCTCGTCGGCGTCGAGCTCGGCCGCGCGGTCGTCGCCGCAGGCGGCAAGGAGGTGAGCGAGCAGCGCCTGGAGGACTCCGAACCGCTCGGGCGCGACCGGCCCCGCAGGTTGGCGCTCCACCGGCGGGCGCGCGTCCGCGCGGCGCTCACGGGCCGTCTCGGGCGCGGCGCCCTTGTGGCGCTCCCGCAGCAGGCGGAGCGCGTCGCGCACCTCGTCACGAAGCTCCGGCGGGTCGAGCGGCACGGCGCGGCCGTTCTGCCGGAGGATCCACGACACGAGCGGCCCGAGCGTCGCATATTCCGTCTCGAACACCCCGTCGACGACGGCGCCGGCGTCCGCGAGCGTGCGGTGCACCCACCACGCGGTGTCGCCCTGGACGCCGATCCGCGCCACGCCGACATGGGCTCCGATCTGCCACGGCCGCGCGATCCTGTGCGCCTCGACGTCGAACTCGGCCGGCAGGCGGAAGTCCCGCTCGCGCCGGGTCGCAAACCGGATGTCGGAGCGGATCCGCGCCACCCGGAACGTCCGGGTTGCGTCGCGGTCGAGGTCGTGCCCGACGACGTACCAGACGCCCTCATCGAGCCGAAGCGCGTACGGGTTCAGCCGCCGCTCGGTCTCGCGATCACGCGCCGGCGACCAGTAGCGAAACTGGATCGTGCGCTGCTTCGAGATAGCCGACTCGAGCTTCGAGAGGCGCGCGGCGAGCTCGGGGGAGTAGTCCGGCGCCGTGACACGCACCCGCTCCGCCGTCGCGGTGGGCGCGTGGCGGAAGCCCGGACGGCCGAGCGCGAGGTTCTGGAGCGCGAGCCGCAACGGCTCGGCGTAGGCGAACTTTCCCTCGAGCGTGTAGAGCGCCGTCTGCAACGCGGCGAGCTCGTCCTCGTCGAGGTCGAGCTGGTCGAGGAAGTAGTTCTCGGAGCGCAGCGTGTAGAGCTCCTCGCCCGTGAACTCGTCGCGCTGCGAGTTGAGCGGGACACCGAGCGCGGTGAGCTCGGCGCGGTCGGAGTAGAACCGACGGGCGAAGGCCTCGTCGGACATCTCGGAGTAGCCCTCGACGTTGCTCTTGACGTCCCGTGCGGTGAGAGGACGCCGCTCCGCCATCAGGAACGCGACGAGCGAGAGCTGGCGGATGAGCTTGTCGGTGTCGTGCGACATGCTGCCGGCTCACCCTACCCCGGCGACCGCTGCTCGGACGGGAAAATCAGGCTAGGCCGCGGCCGCCGCCCGCGCGGGCAGCGTCGTGCGCTCGAGATGCTGGTGCGACGGGCAGTAGTCGCGGCCGGGCAGCGGCGTACGCTGGCAGGCCTTGCCTTTGCGCGTCGTCGCCTTGCACCGGCTGATGCCGCCGTCGAGTAGACCCGCCTCGAGCTGGGCTTCGATGAACCCGACCGCGGCGGAGACGCCCTGCTTCACGGCCCAGGCCACGTGAGCCTGCGCGGTGATCGGGAAGTAGCGGCGGATGTCGTGGAACAGCGTCCGGTCCGGATGCGCGAAGTACTGGGGATCGTGCGCCAAGCGTGACATCGTCTCCTCGCACTCGCAGAGAACCGCACGCCGGTACTCGAGACGCGTCGGGCGGTCGACGTACGGATCGATCTGATCCTTGATCGACCGGTAGATCGCCCGCGAGTACTGGTACATGCACGACTCCAACTGCGCAAGGTTGGCTTCCATACGGATCTGTCTCCCGTCCGTCGTTCGCCTTGGCCAGTGCCTTCCGAAGGCGGCCGGCGCGTTCCGAGGGCGAGTCTACCCGGACCGGCGCCGTGTTACAAGCTCTGTCACTATCGTTGTCTTGGCAGAAGACAGAGAACGCGCCTCTCAGGGCTCGATCCGCTGGACGCGTGCGCCCTTCACGGCCGCTCGCGCGCGCCGCAACGACCCCGTCGCGTCCGCCTCGCTCTGATAGCGGCCCGCGAACGTCATCCAGTACCCCGGCTGGAGGCTTGCGAACCCGGACGAGTCGAGCACCCCGACGCCGCTCAGGCCTCGCAACCGCGCCTGTTGCGCGATCGCAACGGCCTCGTCCTCGCCGCGCGCCTTCGGGGTCGAGACGAGCACGATCGTCCACCCGCTGCGGCCGCTCGGCCAGATGGCGAGCCGGCTCTTCGGCGCAAGTGCGCGTGTCGGGACGGTCCCGCTCCCGCCCGTCGCGGTGCGGACCTCCTGCGCGCCTGTGTCGTCGGCAGCCACGGCGATCGCGACGACGGCGCCGACGCACGCGACGGCGGCGAGCCCGGCGACGCGCAGTCGGAGCGCGCGCGATTCGGTCGGCAGCGGGCCGAGCCTCTGGTGGCCGCTCTGCCGCAGGCCGCATTCGAGGCAGTACTCCTGACCTGCGGCGAGCGGGGCGCCGCAGCGCGGGCAGCTCGACCCCTCGGCGGTCATGCCCGCTCCCGGCGCCGGCGAAGCCGGCACCTCCGCTCATCGGAGCCTCCGTCGAGCCTAGGGCTCATGCAGCCGTGTCCTCGCCTCCGGCGGTGGCGTCCAGCGCGCGACCGCAGCTCGGGCAGAACCGCGCGCCGATCAGCAGCGGCGCGCCGCATTCGCAGATCGCGCGCTGACGCCTGCGGAGCCCGGCGCCCCGCAGGTGCGCGTCGATCTCGGAGACACGTGCCTCGATGGCGACGAGCTCGGCGCAGCGCTCGACCACGAGCGCCTCGTTGAAGTGGTCGCGCCGGTACATCTCGAGCGTGAGTCCACCGAGGTCGCGGAGGCGGTCTTCGCGCAGCATGAGGAGTGCTCGACGCTCGCGGCGGAGCTCGCTCGCCGCCGGCGCGGGCGGCTGACGGCTGAACAGCGGCACGACGGGAGGCTACAGCTGGATCACGACGAGGCGCTCCTCGGTCATCTCGCGGACGGCCCAGGCCGGGCCCTCACGCGTGTTGCCCGAGTCCTTGACGCCGCCGTAGGGCATCTGGTCGGCGCGGAACGTCGGCGCCTCGTTCACCGTGACTCCGCCGAACTCGAGCGACCGGGTCGCGTGGAGGGCGCGCTTGACGTCGGCGGTGAAGATGCCGGCCTGGAGGCCGTAGCGCGTCGCGTTCGCCAGCGCGATCGCCTCGTCGAGGGTCGCGTAGGGCTGAAGCGTGCAGACCGGCCCAAACGCCTCGTCGCAGGCGAGATGGGTGTCTGCGGGTGGATTCTCGATCACGGTGGGCCGAACGAGCTCGCCGTCGAGCGTGCCGCCGGCCAGGATCGTCGCGCCGCGCCCGCGCGCCTCATCGACCCACGCGAGCACCCGCTCGCGCTCGCTCGCGCTGATCAGCGGGCCGACGTCCGTCTCCTCCTCGGCCGGATCGCCGACGACGAGCGCCTCCACGCGCGGCAGGAACGCGTCTCGGAACCGGTCGTAGGCCGTCTCCTGGACGAAGATCCGCTGCACGGAGATGCAGCTCTGGCCCGCGTACGAGAATGCGTTCGCGGCGCAACGAGCCGCCGCGTCCTCGACGTCGGCGTCGGCCTCGACGATCACCGGGGTCGCGTTCCCGAGCTCGAGGTTGACGCGCTTGCGGGGCGCGCGCTCGCGGATGCCCCAGCCGACAGGCCCCGACCCGGTGAAGGTGATCAGCGCGACGCGCTCGTCCTCGACGAGGACGTCGCCGATGTCGCCCGACGGGCCGACGAGCACGTTCAGCCAGCCGGGCGGGAGGCCGGCGTCG
>DASSBI010000165.1:0-2160 GCA_035698965.1 Gaiella sp.
CGCGCGCCCACGAAGTCGAGCGGCCGGCAGAAGACGACGACCCCGACGTTGAGCCGCTCGCCGCGCTCGATGTCGGGCACGAGACGCAGGATCGCGTACGAGAACGGCTCAGCCACGGGCGGACTCTGCCTCCTCCACGAACCCGCGCGGCGTCTCGAGGCGCCGCGACAGGTAGTCGACGTACACGCTTCCCCCACCCGCGCCGAGCCACTCGGCCGGAGCCTCCGAGACGATCCGCTCGACGGCGTCGCGCTCGACGCGCTCGACGAGCCGCTCGTCCGCATCCGCGATCGAAGACGCGTACGGCAGCAGGACATGGTCGCGCACGGCCTCGAAACGTCCGCGCGCGTGCTCCGGCGGGACGTCATCGGCGTGATGGAAGTAGAGCGCCGCGCCGTGGTCGATAAGCCAGAGCCGATCGTGCCACCAGAGCAGGTTCGGGTTCTGCACCGTCCGGTCGACGTTCGTCGCGAGGGCGTCGAGCCAGACGACGTCCGCGGCGAGCTCCGGCGATGGCGGCGGCCCGGCGGCCGGGCTGAACGGCAATGCGCCCGGGAGGAAGTCGACACCGAGGTTGAGGCCACCGCTCGCGAGCAGCAGGTCCTGGATCTCGGGATCGGGCTCGGCCCGACCGATCGCGGGATCGAGCTCGATCACGACGAGCTCGGGCACGGGAAACCCGAGTGCGCGGGCGAGCTCTCCGACGATCACCTCCGCGACGAGCGCCTTCGGCCCCTGCCCGGCGCCGCGGAACTTGAGGACGTACAGCCCGTCGTCGTCCGCCTCGACGAGCGCGGGCAGCGATCCACCCTCCCGCAGGGGCGTCACGTAGCGCGTCGCCGCGACCCTGCGCACGCGCGCGAGCGTATCGCGACGCGTTACGGCCGCTACGGGTCTCCGGGGCGGTACGGCCAACCACCTAGACCGAAGAGGGGTACGAAACCCCTCGTTCTAGGGGCTGCGCTCCCCCGGAATGGTCATACCGTGAGGGGTGGAGAGAGTGCCAACCGAGTCGCCCCGCCTGCCGGGGCGAGTGGAGGGGGAAAAGCAATGTATCGCTGCGGAATTGGGCGTCTTCGACGCCTGGGAGTGTTCGCGGGCCTGACGGTGGTCGCGGCGCTCGCCGTCGTGAGCGCCACGTCCGCGAGCGTCGACGTCGGCAACTCGGGCTCGTCCGTAGTTGTCAGAACGAGCGACGCCGGAAAGGTCTTCGTCTGCAAGTACGTCGGCACCCCGGGTGTCGACGAGCGCTTGCAGACCGGCAACAACCCGATCAGCGTCAGCGTCAACGCGATCCCGGTCGATCCGGTCGTCGTCGGCGCGTACTTCGCCGACGCGCAGGGACGATCGTTCGTGCTGGCCTACGACGTCAGCCAGCCGGAGCCGGACGTGTCCGGTTGCCCGCAGCCGGGCGTGCCCCCGACCGACCTGTGCCGGAACATCGAGGGCAACCAGTCGGAGATCCCCGGCGGCATGGTCAAGGACGAACAGGGCAACTGCGTCACACCCACGCCCCCGACCGACGTCTGCCCCAACATCGAGGGCAACCAGGCGTCCGTGCCGAGTGGACTCGTGAAGGACGAGCACGGCGACTGCGTGACTCCGACGTCCCCGCCGCCTCCCACGGTGAAGTCGGACGAGTTCATGGACGTGCGAGTCATCAAGGAGGCGACGCCGCAGGTCGGGCTCGTCAACGGCCGGGCCGAGATCACCTACACCGTGCTCGTGCGAAACGACGGCCCGAACCAGGCCCACAGCGTCGTCGTCACGGACGCCGCTCCGGGCGGGGTCGCGTTCCTCACCGTCACGCAGCCGGTGAACGGCTCCTGCACCGTCACGCCTGCCCTGCTGAGCTGCACGCTCGGCACGCTCGGCCCGGGTGTCGAGCGGTCGATCGTGCTCACCGCCCGCGTCACCCAGGCCGGGACCTACGTCAACTCGGCCACCGCCACGGGTGACGGCAAGGACACGAACGGCGCGAACAACACGGACGACGCGTCGACGCTCGTCACGGCGCCCGCGACGCCGCCGACCGCGGCTCCGACGCCGAAGCCGAAGCCGAAGCCGGTGGCGAAGCCCAAGCCCGCACCGCAGGTCCCCATGTGCCGTGTCCTCAAGGTCACGCCGGGGATGGTGAAGGCGAACGGCAACCGCCAGCTC
>DASSBI010000166.1:0-5454 GCA_035698965.1 Gaiella sp.
CAGGAGCCCGGCGTTGACGATGCCCATGTCGAGCCCGGCGCGGATCGCGTGGTAGAGGAACGCCGCGTGCATCGCCTCGCGCACGTGCTGGTTGCCGCGGAAGGCGAAGGACAGGTTGGAGATGCCGCCGCTCGTCCGCGCACCGGGGCAGCGCTGCTTGACGAGCGGCAGCGCCTCGATGAACGCCTTCGCGAACTCGTTGTGCTCCTCGATTCCCGTTGCGACCGCGAGCACGTTCGGGTCGAACACGATGTCCTCTGCCGGGAAACCCGCCTGCTCCGTGAGAAGGTCGAACGCGCGGCCGCAGATCTCGACCTTGCGCTCGACGGTGTCGGCCTGTCCCTGCTCGTCGAACGCCATCACGACGACCCCGGCGCCGTAGCGGCGGATCGCCCGCGCGTGCTCGAGGAACGGCTCCTCCCCTTCCTTCAGCGAGATCGAGTTGACGATGCCCTTGCCCTGCAGGCAGCGCAGCCCCGCCTCGAGGACGCCGAAGCGGGAGCTGTCGACCATGATCGGCAGCCGGGCGGCCTCCGGCTCGGTGGCAAGCAGGTTCAAGAAGCGCGTCATCGTGCGCTCGCCGTCGAGCAGATCGGCGTCCATGTTCACGTCGAGCGCGTTGGCGCCGCTTCGCACTTGCTCGAGCGCGACCTCGACGGCTGCCTCGAGATCGTCGGCCTCGACGAGCGAGCGGAATCGCGCGGAGCCCGTCACGTTCGTCCGCTCACCGATCATCACGAAACCCGTGTCGGGGCCGATCTCGAACGGCTCGAGCCCGCTCCAGCGCGTCCGCGCGACGCGCGCCGGGATCGCCCGCGGCGCCATCCCCTCGACGGAGGCCGCGATCTGGCGGACATGCTCCGGCGTCGTGCCGCAGCATCCTCCGACGACGTTCACGAGGCCGTCCTCCGCAAAGCCACGGAGATACCGGCTGGTGTCGCCCGGCTCTTCGTCGTGCTCGCCCATCGCGTTCGGCAGGCCGGCGTTCGGGTAGCAGGACACGTAGGTGTCGGCGACGCGCGAGAGCTGCTCGAGGAACGGGCGCATCTCGCTCGCGCCCAGCGAGCAGTTGACGCCGACGACGAGCGGCCGAGCGTGCTCGACGGAGACCCAGAACGCCTCCGCGGTCTGCCCCGAGAGGTTGCGGCCGCTGCGGTCGATGGCGGTGAACGAGAGCCAGAGCGGCAGCTCCGGCGCGACGTCCGCGGCCGCGACGATCGCGGCCTTTCCGTTCAGAGTGTCGAAGATCGTCTCGACCAGCAGGAGGTCGACGCCGCCCTCGGCGAGTGCGCCGATCTGCTCGGCGTAGCTCGCCCGGACCTCGTCGAAGGTGACCGCGCGAAATGCGGCGTCCTCGACCTTCGGCGAGACCGAAAGCGAGACGTTGAGCGGGCCGACCGCTCCGGCGACGAAGCGCGGCCGGTCGGGCGTTCGCTCCGTCCAGGCGTCGGCAGCGGCACGGGCAAGGCGCGCGCCCTCGCGGCTCATCTCCGCGGCGAGATGCCCGAGGTCGTAGTCGCCCTGTCCGATCGACGTCGCCGTGAACGTGTTCGTCGTCGCGATGTCCGCGCCGGCGGCGAAGTACGCGTCGTGGATCTCGGAAATGAGCGCCGGGCGCGTGAGGTTGAGCAGGTCGGGATCGCCCTTGACGTCCCGGCCGTGCTCGCGCAGCCGGTCGCCGCGGTACTCCGCCTCGGAGAGCCCCCGCCGGTGGATGAGCACGCCCCAGGAGCCGTCGAGGACGCCGATGCGACGGTCGAGGATCTCGCGGAGCTGGTCGGTTGCGCTGGTTGCGGTCACGGTCTCCCTCGTGGGCCGCCTTCCGCCTGAGAGCCCGACCGAGGTCCGCGCCGGGGGCTCTTTAGGCGTTTGGTGACCCGGTCGCCAAGCTGCCTGTCAAAGCTCTCCGGGACCTCTCACGATAGCCGACGCTGAAGGAGGGGGCTCGTGGGGGAACCATGGGTTCCCCCACGGCGCTAGCCGGTCGTGCGACCGGACACGCTGAGCTGGTTCTCGGCGTGGCGGATCCGTTGCTCGAGCTGCCAGCGGTCGGCGGCCGAATCGCCGGCTTCGACCTTCTCGAGCTCCGCCTTCGCGGCATCGAGCTGCGCCTGCGCGCGGGAGTCGTCGATCTCCTTGACGTTCACCGCATCGTCGACGAGCGCGAGCGCACGGTCGAGCTCGACCTTGAAGAAGCCGGGGCCTGTGGCGAACTCGAGGATCTCGTTGCCACCGAGGTGTACACGGGTCGAGCCGGCCTTCAGCGTGGCGACGAGCGGCGCGTGCCGCGCGAGCACGCCGATCTCACCGGCCGCGCCGGGAACGATCAGCATGTGGGCCTCGCCGGAGAAGACGGGCCCGTCCGGCGTCACGACCGCGACGTCGAACGGCGGATGGTCGGCGATCTCCGCCATCGGCGCCGGGCTACGCGGCGACCTTCTCGAGCTCGCGGGCGCGCTCGTGCGCGTCCTCGATCGGGCCCTGCATGTAGAACGCCGCCTCGGGCAGCTCGTCGCACTCGCCCTTGATGATCGCGTCGAAGCCGGCGATCGTGTCCTCGAGCTTGACGTACTTGCCGGGCGTGCCGGTGAACTGCTCGGCGACGAAGTTCGGCTGCGAGAGGAAGCGCTCCACCTTGCGGGCGCGCGCGACGACGAGCTTGTCCTCGTCGGTGAGCTCGTCCATGCCGAGGATTGCGATGATGTCCTGCAGGTCCTTGTAGCGCTGCAGGATCTGCTGGACGCTCGTCGCGACGCGATAGTGGTCGTCGGAGACGATGCCGGGCTGGAGCGCCCGCGACGTCGAGTCGAGCGGGTCCATCGCCGGGTAGATGCCCTTCTCCACGATCGCGCGCGAGAGCGTGGTCGTCGAGTCGAGGTGGGCGAATGTGTTCGCGGGCGCGGGGTCGGTGAGGTCGTCCGCCGGAACGTAGATCGCCTGCACCGACGTGACCGAGCCGGTCGTCGTCGAGGTGATCCGTTCCTGGAGCTGGCCCATCTCGGTCGCGAGCGTCGGCTGGTAGCCGACGGCGCTCGGCATGCGGCCGAGGAGCGCCGAGACCTCGGAGCCGGCCTGGACGAATCGGAAGATGTTGTCGATGAAGAGCAGCACGTCCTGGCCCTGGTCGCGGAAGTACTCCGCCATCGTCAGGCCGGAGAGGCCGACGCGCAGGCGCGCTCCCGGCGGCTCGTTCATCTGGCCGTAGACGAGAGCGACTTTGTCGATCACGCCCGACTCGGTCATCTCGAGCATCAGGTCGGTGCCCTCGCGCGTGCGCTCGCCGACGCCCGAGAACACCGAGACGCCGCCGTGCTGCTGGGCGAGGTTGTGGATCAGCTCCTGGATGAGGACCGTCTTGCCCACGCCCGCCCCACCGAAGAGCCCGACCTTGCCGCCCTTGATGTACGGCGCGATGAGGTCGACGCACTTGAGGCCCGTCTCGAAGATCTCGATCTTCGGCGAGAGGTCGCGGAAGGCCGGCGGATCGCGGTGGATCGGCCAGCGCTCGACGTCGGCGGGTGGCGGTGCCTTGCCGTCGATCGCCTGCCCGATCACGTTCCACAGCCGGCCGAGGGTCGGCTGCCCCACGGGGACGGAGATCGCCTGGCCCGTGTCGACGACGTCGGTGCCGCGGGCGAGCCCGTCGGTCGAGTCCATCGCGACCGCGCGCACGCGGTCGTCGCCGAGATGCTGCTGCACCTCCGCGACGAGGGTCCCCGTCGGTAGCTCGATCTCGAGCGCGGACAGGATCTCGGGAAGGCCGTCGGGAAAGACCGCGTCGACGACGACGCCCTTGATCTCGATGATCTTCCCGACGCTGCGGCCGGACGTGCTCGTATCAGACATGGGGCTCCGTTAGGCGTGAGTGACCGAGGGGCGCCCGGACGGGCCGCCGGCGACGGAGTCTAGCCAATGCCCCGCGCAGGCCGGACGGGTCCCTGCGTTCGCGGGAGCGGCTGTCCAACGGCGCCTCGACACGCTCGGCGTGGTCGAGGCGTCAGACGTCGGAGCTGATGAACGTGGGCGTCACGAACATGTCCGAAGCGTACGCGCCCGGGGATCGGCGCTGTTCTCCGCGAACGACGTGCTAGCCGTCGGCGCCGCCGCCGCCGGGCGCGGCAGGCACGGCGACGACGTTCACGGGCGCCCAGTAGTCGACGAGCCACGGCCCGTTCTTCTGGCGCTGACGGAGGCCTATGTAGAACTCCGTCGCGCCGAGCCCGTCCTTGTTCTTGCCCGGCGTGAGCAGCACCTGGAGCACGACGTGCCCCGGTGTCACCTCGTTGACCGAGAAGGCGGCTCCCTTGAGCCCCTTCGTGGGGAAGTACTGCACCGGGATGTTCCCCGTGAGCCACTCCTTGCGCGTGCACGCGCACGACGCGCGGAGATCCTTGTCGGCGAGCGTCCAGGCCTTCGAGAGATCCTCACGCCCGACGGCGGCGAGGACGAACTCGCCCGCGGCCTCGCGCGCCGCCTTCGGCACGTCACTCTCCTTCGGCGTCGTCTGGGTGTCGACGCCCGCGAGGTCCTCCGACGCGTAGCCGGACGGCACCGTGCCGCGATCGGCGGCAGGCGGCGAGGAGTCGTTGTTTCCGAGACTGACCGTGATGAACGCGACGACGCCCGCGATGAGAACGAGCGCGGAGCCCCAGAGCAAGGCCCGTCCGAAACCGGGCGTACGCAGGCGTTCCATCACGTCCGGAGGGTAGCCGAGGTGCCTTCGAAATTCGTTCGCTGCATGTGAACTACGCGTTACGACGGTAGAGCAGGAGCCCGAGCGGCAGGAAGGCGGCGAGTAACGCCTTCGGGGCCAGCTCCTTCGACACGAGCTGACGGCCCTGCGGCACGAGTTGCCCCGTGCCGAGGCGGGCGCGGACGGCTTCGACGAGCCCGCGCGTGTCGCCCTCGTTGATCACGGGCGCGCCGACCGCGCCCGCGACGAGCCGTAGCGACCGGCTCGACGTGGGGTCCGGCCGGTAGGCCACGTCGCGGCTCCCGTTGTCGTCGAAGACCGCCTCGTCTCGGCGCCAGACCTGGACGAAGATCGTGGACACGCGGCCGTCGCGCAGCCGGTCCGAGAGCGTCCCGAGATCGACGGGGATCGTCTCGCCGTCGGAGATGACGACGGCGATCCGTCGCCGCGTGTCCGGCCGGAAGAAGGCCACCCGGCCGAGGTCGCCGAGCGACGCGAACGCCGTCGCCCTTCGCGCGCGCCGGTCGGGCGGAGGGCGCTCGATCCCGATCGCGCGGTCGATCACGGCCGAGAAGGCGTTGAGGCCGAGCGTCGGGAAGAGATGCGGGAGGACGCGGTCGGAGAGCGAGGCCACGCCGACGCGCGTTTCCGGGATCGCGTTCCGCAGCTGCTTCGCGACGGCGCGTGCCCGGTCGAGCCGGGTCGGCTCCGTCGGCGCGCGGCGGGCGAGCATCGACCGCGTCACGTCGACCACGACCAGC
>DASSBI010000167.1:0-2529 GCA_035698965.1 Gaiella sp.
GAACAGCTCCTTCGCGCGGTCGATCGCGAGCTGCTCGATCTCGTCGACGACCTCGCAGCCGCCGTAGTAGCGACGACCCGGATAGCCCTCGGCGTACTTGTTGGTGAGAACCGAGCCGGCTGCCTCGAGCACGGCCGGCCAAGTGAAGTTCTCCGACGCGATCAGCTCGATCTGGCCGCGCTGGCGGTCGGCCTCCCGGCCGATCAGCACAGCGACCTCGGGATCGTGCTCCGCGAGCCCCCCGGTCCGCAGACGCTCGAGGTGGTCGGCGGCAACTGCCACAGCAGGATCCTACTCGCCCGGTGTCCGACTCAACGATCCGTAAGACCTCGCAGGCGCTCGAGGACCTCCGCGGCTGCGACGGCGCCTTCGCGGAGCACGCGCGGCGCGGGGCCGGTGAGGTCGACCACGGTCGACGGGGTGCCCGGTAACTCGCCACCGTCGACGAGGACGTCGACCGCCGCCGCGATCTCCGGAGGAACGTCCTCGACCCGGCGTGGGTCGACACCGCCGGGAAGGTTCGCGCTCGTGGCAACAACCGCGCCGACGGCCCCCAGCACGGCTCGAGCGGCGCCGGTGACGGCCGGGACCCGCAGACCGATCGCGTCGGGCCGTTGCGGGTTGAGCCAGGCGTACCGGCGTGCGGGGTTCTCCAGGACCAGCGTGAACGGCCCCGGGAGCAGCGTCCGCACCACCTCGACTGCGTGCGCGGGAAGCTCGGGAACGCGCTCGAGCAGGACGTCGCCGGACGCGAAGAGCACCGCCGTCGGCTGGATCGCGTCGCGGCCTTTAGCGGCGTAGAGCGCCAGCGCAGCTGCCTCGCTCTCGCAGTCCGCAGCAAGCCCGTACACGGTGTCCGTCGGCAGGACGACGAGCCGTCCGGCCCGCAGCGCAGCAACCGCGGCGTCGACGCTCACGTCGGCGTGCGCCCCTCGACGACCCGGTCGCGGCCGGCGAGGTCCTTCGTCGTACGCACGGCGACGTACCCCTCCCGGTCGAGCAGAGCGGCGACGCCGGACGCGTCGTCCTCGTGCGCCTCGACTGCAAGCGCGCCGCCCGGCCGGAGGGACCGCGCCGCACCGCGGACGAGCGCCTCGGTGTGCCCCCGATCGACGAGCGCCAGGCCGGGCTCCCAGTCGACGACCTCGGGCGCAAGGGAGGCGAGCTCGTCGTCGCGCACGTAGGGCGGATTCGAGACGACGAGGTCCCAGCCGTCGCCCGGTGGGCCGGCGAAGAGGTCGTGGCACAGCAGCTCGACCGCGAGACCCGTGCGCTCCGCGTTCTCCCGTGCGAGCGAGAGGGCCTCCTCGGACACGTCGATCGCGGTCACCCGTGCGCCGGGGTGCTCGTCGGCGAGCGCAAGCGCGACCGCGCCCGATCCCGTGCCGACGTCGAGGACGCGTGGGGATTTGGCGCCGTCCAGCAGCACGAGGCAACGCTCGACCAGGGTCTCTGTCTCGGGGCGCGGGATCAGCGCGCGCCCGTCGACGCGGAGCGTGAGGCGCCGGAAGCCCCACTCGCCGAGGACGTACTGGAGCGGCTCGCCCGCCGCCCGTCGTGCGATAAGCGCGCGCGCGGTGTCGAGCTCCGAGAGCGTCAGCGGCCGGTCGAGGTGCATGTAGAGCTCGACCCGCTCCATGCCGAGCGCCTGCGCGAGCAGCCGCTCGGCGTTGACTCGGGGCTGCTCGATCCCCTTGCGGACAAGGTGGTCGGTCGACCGGCGCAGGACCTCGCCGATTGTCACGCCCACTCGGTGTCCGACTTCAGTCGGACACCTCCGCCGAGCACTCCGCATGCCGACAGGTGTCCGACCGAAGTCGGACACCGGGAAAGCGTTGTCACACCGCGGCCTCGAGGGCCCGCCGCCGGTCCTCGGCCTGGAGCGTCTCGGTGAACTCCTCGAGGTCCCCGTCCAGGATCTGGTCGAGGCGGTGCACGGTGTGCTTCACGCGGTGGTCGGTGAGGCGGTTCTCGGGGAAGTTGTAGGTGCGGATCTTCTCGGCGCGCTCGCCCGTGCCGACCTGCGAGCGCCGCGCGGCGGCGACCTCGGCCTGCTGGCGCTCGCGCTCCGCCTCGTAGAGCCGCGCGCGGAGCACGCGCATCGCCTTCTGCTTGTTCTGGAGCTGCGACTTCTCGTCCTGCATGGAGACGACGATGCCGGTCGGCAGGTGCGTGATCCGAACGGCCGAGTCGGTGGTGTTGACGGACTGGCCGCCGGGGCCCGTCGAGCGGTACACGTCGACCTTCAGGTCCTTGTCCTCGATCTGGATCTCGACGTCCTCGGCCTCCGGCATCACCGCGACGGTGGCGGTCGAGGTGTGGATCCGCCCCTGCGACTCCGTCGCCGGGACACGCTGGACGCGGTGCGTGCCGCCCTCCCACTTGAAGACGGAGAACGCGCCGTCGCCCTTCACGGCGAAGACCGCCTCCTTGACGCCGCCGCCCTCGTTCTCGCTCCCGGACAGAGTCTCCGTGCGGAAGCCCCTGCGCTCGGCGTAGCGCTGCAGCATGCGCGCGACCTCGCCCGCC
>DASSBI010000168.1:0-3162 GCA_035698965.1 Gaiella sp.
GTTGCGCGGCGGTGGGTTCTCGCCGATGGATGCGGACTTCGGCAGCCTCTCGGACGTCTTCGCAGCGTTCTTCGGCGAGACGCTCTTCGGGCAGGGGAGGAGCGCCGGGCCACGTCCCGCGCGCGGACCGGACGTCGGCGCGCAGGTCGAGATCGACCTTGCAGACGCGGTGCACGGGATCTCGCTGGGCGTGAGCGTGCGCGCGGCGCGGACGTGCGAGACCTGCTCGGGCTCCGGCGCGGCGCCCGGCACGTCGCCCGTCACCTGTCCGGGCTGCGGCGGCGCGGGCGTCGTCCAGCAGGTTTCCCGCACGATCCTGGGCCAGATCGTACGGTCGGGCACGTGCCCGCGCTGCGACGGCTCCGGCCGCCTCGTCGAGACGCCGTGCGAGCGCTGCGAGGGCGACGGCCGGACGCTCGAGGACGTGCCGCTGGAGCTCGACGTGCCCGCCGGGATCCATGATGGGCAACGGATCCGGGTGCGCGGCACGGGGCACGCAGGCACGCTCGGCGGCCCGCCGGGAGACGTCTACGTCACCGTGCGCGTCCGTCCGCTCGAAGGCGTCGAGCGCGACGGGGACGACCTCCACGTGCGCGCGTCGGTGACGATGACCGAAGCCGCGCTCGGGAGCACCGTCTCCGTGCCGACACCCGAGGGGCCGCTCGAGATCCAGCTCACGCCGGGGACGCAGCCTGGCGCCGTCCAGGCGGTGCGCGGCCGCGGCATGCCCTCGCTCGAGACCGGGCGCCGGGGTGATCTCCTCGTGCAGGTCGACGTGCGCGTCCCGACCCGGCTCACCGCCGAGCAGCGCGCCGAAGTGCTCCGGCTGGAAGGGGAGCTCGGAAACGACGCGTACCGCGACGACGACGACGGCTTTCTCGGGCGGCTCAAGAGCGCGTTCCGGTGACCGGCGCCGACAGGCGCTCGGCGCTCGTCGTCGTCGCGGACGAGGCGGAGCCGATAGTCCGTGACTGGCGCCTGCGTTACCAGCGGGAGGCCGTCGAGCGCGGGCTTCCGGCGCATCTCACGGTCCTCTTCCCGTTCGTCCCGACCACGCAGATCGACCACGAGCTGCTGACGGAGCTCCGGCGCCTGTACGCCCCGCTACGTCCGTTCACCTACGAGCTTGCGTCGGTCGAGTCGTTCCCCGATGCGGCGTGGCTCGCGCCCGTTCCCGCCGAGCCGTTCCACGCGCTCGTAGACGTCGCGAGGACGGCGTTCCCGGCGCTCCCGCCCTACGGCGAGCCGGAACACGTCGTCGTCCCGCACTGCACGATCGGCACGGACGACGATCCGGAGACCGTCGAGGCGATGGTGCGGGACATCCGAGAGGGCCTCGTCCCGCTGCTGCCGATCCGCTGCCGCGCGGCCGAGCTCGTGCTCCTCGGCGAGGGGATGGACGGCACGTGGGCTCGGCGCGAGGCGATCCCGTTCGACGGCGCATGAGCCGGTTGCGGCGCCTCGCCGTGCGCGTGCCCGACGGCGCGGCGGAGCCGGTCCGCGCGCGTCTCCTGGAGCTGTCGTCGGCCGGCTTCGAGGAGGTCGGGGTCGGCGGAGGGACGGTCGAGCTCGCCATCTACGCGGATGCGGCTGACGCCGCGGCGCTGCTCGCGAAGCTGCCCGGGGCCATGGTGGAGCCGGTCGCCGAGGGCTGGGAGGACGCGTGGCGCGACTTCCATCGGCCCGTGGTCGCCGGCGGCCTCTGGATCGGCCCGCCTTGGGAGGCGCCCCCCGACCCGTCCAGGACGGTGGTGATCGACCCCGGCCGCGCATTCGGGACCGGTGCGCATCCGACGACGCATCTCTCCGTCGACCTACTCGCCAAGACGGCCACGAGAGGCTCGCTCCTCGACGTGGGCTGCGGCTCGGGTGTCGTCGCAATCGCCGCAGCGAGGCTCGGCTTCGGCCCCGTGCGCGCGGTCGACGTCGACCCGGTCGCGATCGAGGTCACGTGTACCAACGCGCGCGTGAACGGCGTCGCGGTCGAGACCGCGGTCGCGGACGCGCTGATCGACGCGCTGCCCTCCGCCGACGTCGCCGTCGCCAACGTCCTTCTGCATCCCGTCGAGCGGATCCTCGCCCGGCTCGACGCGCAGGAGGCGATCACCTCGGGCTACCTCGCCGGCGAACGGCCTGCACACGCCGGCTGGCGACACGTCGAGACGCGCGAGGCCGCCGGCTGGGCAGCGGATCGCTTCGTCCGCAGTTGACCACGACTACCGGCCCGGCGCTCGATCGCGTGTGTCAGGCTCCTGTGCCACCATCTTCGCGTGCGTGCGGTCTCGCGTCCGCTGCTCCTGCTCGGCGCCGTAGCGGCGGTCGCCGTGGCCACGGCGGTGGCCTTCGGGGCGCTCTACGCCACGAAGGAGCCCGCCACGCGCACCGTGCTCGTACAGCCCTGCGGCGACCGGACGTTCGGGCACATCCGCTCGCTCGTCCGCGACCGCTCCGGCCGCTGGGTCATGCGCTTCGATCCCGCATGGTTCACGAGCGGCGTGACCGCGAACGTCGCGGCCGCCGAGGACGGCGTCGTCGAGCCCGGAGAGCCCGTCCCGAACGACAGCTACCGCGTCGACGAGGGTCATCGGCTCCTGACCTACCTCGTCGCGACCGGCGCGCGCGTCACGGTCCTCACGCGTCACGGCGACCCGGCGCAGTTCGGTGCGACGCCGATCGGCGTCTCGCAGCTCGCGGCGCTCGTCCGCGGCGAGAAGCCGATCGAGCTGTTCGAGGGGCTCGACACCGGCGTTTGGCTCCGTGTCCACGTCGACACCGTCTGCCGGATCGACCAGCAGTACGTGCCCTAGCCGGCTACATGGCCTTCCAGAACACCGTCGTGTCGCAGGGCCGCCCGTCCGGGTACAGCGCGTAGTTCGGGATCACGCCGACCCGGGTCCAGCCCAGGCGGGTGTAGAGGCGCTCGGCGTCGTCGCCCGTCACGGTGTCCAGGACGAGCAGCGTCTTGCCCTCCGCCCGCGCCTCCGCCTCCGCGTGCTCCATCAGGCGCTGCGCGACACCGATACGACGGGCGTTGCGGTGGACGAGCAGCTTCGCGACGTCGGCGCGATGCGGCTGGTTCGGCGGTGCCGCGAACACGACCTGGACGGTGCCCACGACGTCGTCGCCGCGGAACGCGGCGAGCAGCAGCCTCTTTCCGTCCGC
>DASSBI010000169.1:0-6669 GCA_035698965.1 Gaiella sp.
GAGGCCCGTGAGCGGGTCGGTCTGCGCCTGGCGCTCGAGCGACGCGCGGATGTGCGCGTTGTCCACGGCCAGCGCGGCGGCGTCGCCGAAACGCACCGCGAGCAGGAACTCGTCCTCGGTGAACTCCTGGAACCCGGCGCGATAGATGTTGAGCGTGCCCTTGAGACGGCCGCGCGCCAGGAGTGGGACGACGATGAGCGATTCGGGGTCCGGCGGCGTGTCCGCGACGAAGCGGACGCGCGGATCGAGCTCGGCGCGATTCGCCAGCACGGGCTCCCGGTGCTCGACGGCCCAGCCGGTGATCCCCACGCCGTAGGAGAACGGCTCGTCGGCGAGCACCTTCTCCGCGTCGTGGCCCGACGCGAACACTGCCCGCAGCTCGCGCTTGCCCTCGTCGGCCTCGTAGAAGGTGATGTCGTCGAACGGGATGAGCTCCCCGACCGTGGCCGCGATGCGCTGCAGCAGGTCGTCGAGCGACTGCTCGGAGAGCAGCTCGTGGAAGACGTCGGCGAGCTTGCGGTAGGACTCGACCAGAGGGTCGAGAGCCGCGTCGCGGCCGACACGAGCCTCGCGGCTCGCGGCAGGGATGTTCGACGGAGGGTTCACGTCCTCCAAGAATCGGCCGCTGCAGCGTCGATCTTGAGCGGTTCTCGGGACCCGGGCCGCGCCGGATCGTGGATGATGTGGACATGGCTGGACGGATCGTGGTGGGCATCGACGGGAGCGAGGAGTCGGCTGCGGCGCTGCGCTGGGCCGTCGAGGAGGCGAAACTCCGCGACGCCCACGTCGAGGCGGTGCACGCCTGGAACTACATCCCGATGACGACGGCGGCCGATTCCGGGCTCGTCCCGATGTCGTGGACCGAGAGCGCGGAGATGATCGACGCGACGCACGACGCGGCGGCACGCGCCGCCCAGCAGGAGGTGGAGAGCGTGCTCGGGGCGGGGCACGACGTCACGGTGACGCTCGTGCAGGGCGACGCCTCCGAGGGGCTGCTCGAGAGCGCAAACGGCGCCGAGCTGCTCGTCGTCGGGAACCGCGGGCGCGGCGCGATCAAGGAAGCGCTGCTCGGATCGACGTCCGGTCGCGTCGCCGACCATGCGCCGTGCCCGGTCGTCATCGTCCGGGCGCACACTGACGAGTAGCCCGCGCGGCACGCGCGTGGCTTCAGCCCCGCCCCTCTCGGTCGATCACCCTTCTGTCGATCCCATAGACGTGGCGCAGGAGTCGTCCCTCACGTGAGGAACCCACGGCGCGTGACGCGCATCTCGCTCACGCTTGCGGTGACGGCCGCCCTCGCGCTCGCGGGGCAGGCGCATGCCGGGCCGGACGCGATCGGCAGCGACGTGTGGTTCCTGCGCGACGGGCAAGCGATCGCCGCCCATCGGACTGCGCCCGGCATTCCCGGGCTGGTTCGCGCGCTCCTCGCCGGGCCGACACGCCGCGAGCGGAGCGACGGGCTGCGCACGGCGATCCCGTCGGGCACGGCGCTCCGCGACCTCACGGTCGCGCATCGCGTGGTGACGGTCGATCTCGGGGCGCGCTTCACGGCGGGGCGGGACGACGCCTCGCTCCGCGCGCGCGTGGGACAGCTGGTCCGGACGCTGCGCGCCGTCCCCGGAGTCGTCGGCGTTCGCGTGAGGATCGAGGGCGGAGTTCCCGTCGGGCTCTTCCCCGGCTACGACCTCCGAGCGACCGTCCGCGAGC
This sequence comes from Gaiella sp., assembly GCA_035698965.1. GTDB lineage: Bacteria > Actinomycetota > Thermoleophilia > Gaiellales > Gaiellaceae > Gaiella. The sequence continues at coordinate 1,708 of DASSBI010000169.1, forward strand.
CGGCGCCCGACGCGCACACACTGGCATTGCGCGACGTCCAGGAGCTGCTCGCCGACCTCGGCTTCATGGCGAGGACGGGTGTGACGGGGACGCCGGGGGACGAGACGTCGGTCGCCGTCCTCGCCTTCCAGAAGTGGTCGGGACTGCCGCGCACGGGCGTCCTCGATACGACGACGACCGCGGCGATCGCCCATGCGACGCGGCCGCAGCCGGCGCTGCGCCGCCCCGGGAAGCGGGTCGAGATCCTGCTCGGCAGGCAGGTGGCGCTCGCGATCGTCGGCAACCGGGTCGAGCGCGTCTTCCACATCTCGTCCGGCTCGTACGGCCGGACGCCGAGCGGGCAGTTCCGCGTCTACCGCAAGGAGCGCATGTCGTGGTCGGTGCCGTTCTCGACGTGGATGCCGTTCGCGAGCTACTTCGTCGGGGGCATCGCGTTCCACGCGTATCCCTCGGTGCCCTCGTATCCGGCCTCGCACGGCTGCGTCCGGATGATGGCGCGCGACGCGCCGCTGATGTACGCCTTCGCGACGTACGGGACCCCGGTCGACGTGGTCAGGGAGACGCTCGCATGAGACGCGTCGCCGCCGTGCTCGTCGTTGCAGGGCTTGCGCTGCCCGCAGGCCTGGCACGTGCCGACGACGCGCCCGCCCCGGCGCCCGCGACGAGCCGCCCCGGCGCACTCGTCGTCGCGCTCGGTCTCCAGAGCCCCCTCCTCCAGGCAGGTGTGGTCCGCGGACGCGACGTGATCCTGGCGCGCGGCTTCGAGGTCGAGCTCGCGCGAACGCTCGCGCGACGGCTCGGCGGGCGCGTGAGCCGTTTCGTCTACGTGCCGTCGCAGGCCTGGCTGCTCGCGTCGAGCGACGGCGGCTGGCAGCTTGCGCTTGGCGGCATCGACCCGTCGCGCGGCACGCGGGCGGGAGCCGACCTGAGCGTTCCGTACCTCACGACCGACGTCGCGGTCGTCGTGCGCCGCGGCCTCGAGCGGCCCCGGCGGCTCGCCGATCTGCGCGCGTCGCTCCTTTGCGCCGTTCGCGGCGGCGACGGCGCCCGCGCGATGCCCGCCGTCCGTTCCAGGCAACATCCCGTTCTCGTGTCCGGCACCGAGCGACTCCGGACGCTGGTGCGCACGGGCGCCTGCGACGCCGCGCTCCTCCCCGCCGTCGAGGCCGGCCGCTTCGTCGAGGGACAGCGCGGCTCGTTCGGCCCCGTCGTCGGACGCATCCCGCGCGGGAAGGGGCTCGTGATCGCGGTGCCGCGCGGAGCCGGCGTCGACGTCGCGGCCGTCGACCGCGAGCTCGCCCGGCTTCGCCGCGACGGCACGCTCGGCCGCCTCGCGAAGGCGTGGCTCGGGCTCGACCCGGCGTCGCTGCGCATTCTCCGCTGAGGTCACTCGGGGCTTCGAGCCGGCGGCTCCCCGTCACCGGGGCGCGCGCGGCCCAGCCAGAGGATGGTCGCGAGCGTCGCGAGCGGGAGGACGACGGCGGCGGTGACCCAGCCGATCGGCCCCAGCAGCGCGAGTCCGATGATCGCGAGCGGCAGGACGACGACGAGCGCGACGACGACGATCAGCGCTTTCGCGAAGTCCATCGCCCGAGCGTACGCCCGACACCGCGCGGTCGGGGACGCGGTTGCGATGGGTGCGCGCGGGTCGCCGTAGACTCGGTTGATGCCCCACGGCACCACGTCGGCGCGACTCCTCGCCGCCGGAGCGCTCGCGGTGCTGCTGCTCGCCCTCGGCTGGGCCGTGGCGAACGGGCTGGACGAGGACGACGCGGCGTCGCAAGCGCCGCCGACACGCGAGACGGTCGCCACCACGACCCGGGCGAAGCCGGCGAAACCGCCCGCGGCGCGTGCCCGGTTCGTCAAGCTCACGGCCGCCGGCGCCTTCGATCCGGAGGGTGACGGTCACGAGCGCGACGAGGAGGCGTCGCTCGCGGTCGACGGGAACCGGAGCACGTTCTGGCGCACCGAGCGGTACTCGCGGTTCTTCAAGACGGGCGTCGGCCTGGTGCTGGACGCCGGCCGCGCCGTTCGCGTCCGGCAGGTGGTCGTCGACAGCGCCACGCCGGGCGTTCGGGCGGAGATCCGGATCGGCAGCTCGCCCACCGGGCCGTTCACCCGCGTCTCGCCGGCGAAGACGCTCACCGCCCGCACCACCTTCCCCGTCGCGGGACGAACCGGACGGTACGTGGTGGTCTGGGTCACCGGGCTGCCGCCGGAGAGCGCCGGCGAGGTGGCCGAGGTACGCGTCCGCGCGACCTGAGACGCGTCGCATAGCCTTGGGCTCGTGGAGACGGCGCGGCTCGGCAGCTCGGATCTCGACGTCTCGCGCGTCGGGCTGGGCTGCAACCAGTTCGGAAGGAAGCTCGACCGGGACGCGACGCGCGCGGTGGTCGACGCGGCGCTCGAGGTCGGGGTGACGTTCTTCGACACGGCCGACACCTACGGCTCCGGGGAGAGCGAGCGGTTCATCGGAGCGGCGCTCGGCGAGCGCCGCGCGCGCGTCGTGCTCGGGACGAAGTTCGGCCAGGACACCTCGGTCCCGGGTCCGGGCGGGTCGCGCGGTCACATGCGACGTGCGCTCGAAGCGTCGCTCGAGCGCCTCGGGACGGAGATGATCGACCTCTACACGTACCACCGTCCCGACGGCGTCACGCCGCTCGAGGAGACGCTCGCAGCGATGCAGGAGCTCGTCGAGGAGGGACGCGTCCGCTGGCTCGGCCTCTCCAACGTCGATGCCGTCCAGGTCGCCGCCGCCGCCGCCAGCGGCGTCACCGTTGTCGCCGTCCAGAACCACTACAGCCTCCTCCACCGCGACGACGATGCCGAGGTGCTTCCGCTCTGCCGGCGCCACGGTATCGGCTATGTCCCGTACTTCCCCCTCGCGAGCGGGCTCCTGACCGGCAAGTACCGGCACGGCGAACCTGCCCCGGCGGGCTCGCGGCTGGCCGGGCGAGACGTCGAGCCCCGCGACCTCGAGGCGGTCGAGGCGCTCGAACGCCTCGGCGCGGAGCGCGGCCGCAGCATCCTCGAGCTCGCGGTCGGCGGGCTCGCGTCGATCCCGGGCATCGCCTCGGTGATCGCGGGCGCGACGAGTCCCGAGCAGGTTCGCGCGAACGCCGCCGCGGGCGCGTGGCACGCCTCGGACGACGATCTCGACGCGATCGCCCGCGCCGTGGCGTGAGAGCGCTGCTCGTCCGGGTCGGCGCAGACTGCACCGACGCCGGCGGTCGATGGAACGGCCCGGTCGACCGCACGACCGGTGCATTCGCCTACGTCCCGATCCCCGAGCCCGAGCCGGTCCGGCCGGGGATGGAGACTCCGTTCGTCCGCTGGGGGCCGGCGGTCGAGCGCCTCGGCGCACGGTTGCCAGGGCGGCTCGTCGACCGGGTCGCGCACGCCGACCCGGATTTCGGCCGCCTCACCTATGGCGACCGGCGCGAGCGAGGGAGGCAGATCCGCGAGAAGCTCACGGGCGGCGACCTGCTCGTGTTCTACGCGGGCCTCCGTGACGTCGGGGACGGCCGGCTGGTCTACGCCCTGATCGGTCTCCTGACAGTCGGCACGATCGTTGCCGCGCGAGATCTCCCGTCCGAGAGGTGGGCCGAGAACGCCCACACGCGGAGACGCGAGATCGGCGAGACGGACGTCGTCGTTCTCGGTCGCGAGGGCGCGTCCGGCCGATTCGAGCGGGCGCTCGAGTTCGCCGGCTACCGCGCTGGCGCCTACCGCGCGTTCCCCGAGCTGCTCGGGCGGTGGGGAGGGCTCGGCGTCCGGGACGGGTATGTCCAGCGGAGCGCGCGGCTCCCGGAGGTCGGCGAACCGGCGCGGTTCCTCGACTGGCTCGCGGCACAGCGGGTCGGGCTCGTGGCCCGGGACAACTGAGCCGGCTACCCGGTCGGCTCGGGCGGCGCCGGGCGCTGCGCCAGGCGGTCGCGCAGCGTGCTCGCGAGCGAGGCCGAGGACCGATGCTCGGTTGCGGCCTGGATCGCTGCCGCCCGCTCGTTCCAGAGGTCTGCCTCGAGCCGGTCGATCTCCTCGATCAGCATCAGGATGGCGCGCCCAGAGGCTCGGAGCTCGTCCCGATCGCTCGTCTGGAGGCCTTCTCCCCAGCTTCGGAGCATCTCGATACGCTCCTCGTCGAGCCGCTCGACCACCGGTGGAGCCTATAACCATTCACCGGGTCCGCGAACTGGCCTAAGGGTTCGGCTTCGACTCCCGCTTGGTCCGGTCCCGCGCGGATCGCGGTTCACGCGCCGGGGGCGGGCGGCCTCGGGCGGCCCGCCCCCGGGCGTCTCTCAGGCGAGCGCCTCCATGGAGCGGTCGTGGGTGCGCACGTCCTCGAGGGAGTGCACGACGCGCTCGGTGGAGAGCTCGTGCACGATCAGGCCGGCGGCGGCAACCGCGACGATCGCCGCGGCGGCGCCGAACGTCAGCCAGACCATCAGCATGCCCGAGAAGACGAGCGTCTCGACGATCGTCCACGCCGCGAGCACGCCTGCGACCGCGTCGAGCGTCCGCTGCACGTTGCCGCGGCCGGGCGCGAGCGCGGTTGCGACCATGAGCAGGAGGACGCCGACGCCGGTGACGCCGAACGCGATCCACGCGACGACGGGCGGCGCGAACGCCTGGGTGACGACGAGCACGAGGCCGCCTGCGAGAGCGAGCAGCATGTTCGAGATGAAGCGGTTGGACACGGTGGTGCTCCTTTCGGTTCCGGGAACGCCGGCCGGACGCGGCGCCCCGTTCGTGCGTGCGAGGAGCTCGGGTGGGGGGAGCAGGGGCTCGACCGGGCCGCCGCCGTTTCGGGCAAGCGCCTGGAGAGCCGCGCCGGCGAGCACGAGCCCACCTGCGGCGACGATGGTCAGCGTCAGCGTCCGGCGCACCCCACGTCCTGCTCGACCGTGGCTCCGAAGCCGCTTGCGAGGAGGGGCAACCGCGTCCATACCTGAAGCGTCGCTC
>DASSBI010000170.1:0-9165 GCA_035698965.1 Gaiella sp.
CGAGGAGTCCGGCGTCGAGTTCGAGGGCGACGAGCCCGACCTCGACTACGCCCACCGCGTGAGCCTCGGGGAGGTCGACATGGACGAGTTCCGGCAGTTCCTGGACACGGTCTCGCCCGACGAGTTCGCCACGGGCCCCGAGGAGTCGCCGGACTGACGATGGCGCTACGCGCCGCCGAGCTCCCGCTTCGTGAGCGCGAGGAGCTCGTCGACCAGCCGCTCGAGCCCCGCCTCGGAGAGCGGGCCGCCGTTCTGGCGGCCGAGTTCTTCGCGAAGTCGACGCTCGCGGTCCGGGTCGAGACGCGCGTCGCCGCGATCGGCCTTCAGCCGCCAGAGCTCCGCGACGAGCTCCAGGCGACGATTGACCGCAGCGACGATCTCCGTGTCGTTCGCAGCGATCGCGGCCCGGAGCTCCTCGAACCGGTCGCTCACGTCGACACCGCCGCGATCAGGGCGGCACCGTTGAACACGCCGTGCAGGATGATCGACGGGTAGAGGCTGTCGGTCTTGAAGCGCAGCCAGGCAAGGATCGCGCCGAAGATCGATAGCACGGGCAGCGCCGCGAAAAGCCCGTGCGCGAGCCCGAAAGCGAGCGCTGTCACGACGATCGCCGCAGCGATCCCGTACGCATCCCGCACCCCTGCGAACCCGAGGCCCCGGTAGGTCAGCTCCTCGACGAACGGCGCGACCATCGCGACGACGACGAAGTTTGCCACGAAGGGCGCCGCGCGGGACGAGTCCCATCCGTCGGGCACGAGGCCCTGCTCCTCGCCGGCCTTCAGAAAGATGTTGAGGATCGCCCCGAGCACCCAGATGGCGGCGAGCGCCGCGAGGATCCATCCCGCCGCGCGGCCCCATGAGTCCGGTCGGCGCAGCCCGAGCGTTGCCGGCGCTATGCCGCGAGCGAGGGCGAGCACGATCGCGAGAATGATCCCGTACTGGACGAGCGCGGCCGCCGCCGTCGACCACTGGTAGAGCACGTCGTTCGGCGGCTTGCCGCTCGACAGGTTGGCCGCATACGACAGCGCGGCGAGCGCACCCACGAGAATCGCCCAGCCGACGAGGCGGGGGCGGGGAACCTCCGTCAAGCGACCCAGTACCACAGCGCCCATCGAACCACGCCGACTGCCAGACCCGCTGCGAGAACCGCGACGGCCGCGACATGGACGCGCCGGTCGCGGCCCAGGACAGCGAGCGCCACAAGACACGGAAACGCCACGAGCGCGAACCGGGAGAAGGAGTAGAGCCCGCCGAGCCGCTCGGACGGCAGTGCCATGGGAATCCCGAGCGCGGCGAGCGCGTAGAGCCCGTACGGCGCGCCGAGGACGCGCCACGAGAGGACGGCGAGCGCGACCATCGCCACCGCCAGCACCGGCCCCACCACGTCGCCCTCACCGATCGCCTGGACGAGCCCTCCGAGCGGCCCGAGCGGGGCGAGCGAGCGCTCCCAGAGCTTCTGCGCGTCCACGAACGCGACCCCGTGGCCGATCCAGAGCTCGAGCACGAGCGGGAAGACGAGGAACATCGCGAGCGGGACGAGGAGCAGCGCCAGGTTCCTCGTCCGCCGGTCGCTCCGCCATGCGAACACCGCGAGGGCGGGCAGCAAAGCGACGCCCTGCGCGCGGGTGAGCAGGGCGAGGCCCGACACGACGCCGGCCCATCCGAGCCTCCCGCGCTCTGCGAGTACGAACGTCGCCAGCGCGAGCAGGAGAAACAACGACTCGCCGTACACCGCGCCCAGGAAGAACGACGTCGGGAAGAGCGCGAGGTAAAGCACGGAGCGGGAGGCGTCGCGCGGACCGAGCGGCTCGGCCACCAGGCGGTAGAGGAGTACGAACCCTGCGGCGCACGCCGCGAGCGAGACGAGCAGGCCGGCGAGGAGGAAGCGATCCTCGAGCACACGGCCGAGGCCCGCGACGAGCAGCGGGTAGCCGGGGAAGAACGCGGGCGTGCTCGACGGCCAGCTGTACCCGCTCTCCGCGATGCGCAGGTACCAGTTCGAGTCCCACCGGGCCCACACGTCCACGGCGGCCCCGAGCTCGTGCAGCCGCGGCGTGTCCCACCGGCCGCGCGAGGGGTTGAGCTCGTCCTCGAAGAGGAGCACCGTGCCGGCTGCCAGCGCCCAGATCGCCAGGCGGCTCCAGAGGAAGATCCGAAGCGCCGGCCACGACGCTGCGAGGGCGCCGCGCACGGTGCGACGATAACGCGGCACGCGGCGCGAGGGGTCGCGTCCCGGACGCGGAAACGGGTACAGGACGTGGCTACCATCGCCGCATGAGCCGCTCGAGGCGCTCCCGTCCGGGTCGCGCACCGGCGCCGCCCGTCCGCGTGCGCCGGCGGCGTGCCCGGCCCAAGCGCGGCCGGAAGCTCGCGCTCGTCCTCGTGCTGCTCGCGCTCGTCCTCGTCGCCGCCGGCATCGCAGCGGGCGGCGCGGTGCTCGCCTTCGGCTCGAAGTGCGACCTCGACGCGCTCCGCCCGACGCGGATCGGCCAGAACACGTTCGTCTACGCGGCAGACGCCTCCCTGCTCGGCGTCATCCCCGCCGAGCGAAACCGGGAGGTCGTGGCGCTCGGAAAGATGTCGCCGTGGCTCCGCCAGGCGACCGTTGCCATCGAGGATCGCCGCTTCTACGACCACGGCGGGATCGACGCGGAGGGCATCGCACGCGCGTTGTGGCGAGACCTCAAGGCCGGGGAGGTGGTCGAGGGCGGCTCGACGATCACCCAGCAGCTCGTCCGCAATCTCTACATCTCGAACGAGCGAACCGTGCAGCGCAAGGTCACGGAGGCATGCCTGGCCGTGAAGCTGGACGACGCCTGGTCGAAGCAGAAGATCCTCGGGAGCTACCTCAACTCGGTCTTCTACGGAAACCTCGCCTACGGCGCCGAGGCGGCCTCGCGCACGTACTTCTCCCGGACGGCGCGGACGCTCACCCTGCCGCAGGCCGCGCTCGTCGCCGGCCTGCCGCAGGCCCCGACGACCTACGACCCGCTCACCGACCCAGAGCGCGCTCGCCAGCGTCGCAACCAGGTCCTCGACGCGATGCTCCAGGAGTCGATGATCACGCCGGCCCAGCACCGCTGGGCGCGTCGGCAGCCGATCGGGCTCCGTCCCGGCCGGATCTACGAGCAGATCCGCGAGCCGTACTTCTTCGGCTACGTCCGCGACCAGCTCGTGAAGGCCTACGGCGCCGAGACGGTCCGCTCGGGCGGGTTGAAGGTGTACACGACGATCGAGCCGCGCTGGCAGCGACTGGCGCGGAAGGCGATTGCCGACACGCTCACGCGCAAGGCCGACCCCGCCGCGGCGATCGTCTCCATCGACCCCGCGAACGGCGCGATCCGCGCGATGACGGCGATCGTGCCGGGCCGGGAGAACAACCAGTTCAACCTGCTCTCGCAGGCGCGCCGCCAGCCGGGCTCGACGTTCAAGACCTTCGTCCTCGCTGCGGCGGTCGAGCGCGGGATGGATCCGTCCTCGACGTACTACGTCTCCGCGCCGTTCACGTACCGACCGAGAGCGAACGGCAACTGCGACGACGGCAGCTGGTGGTGCGTGCGAACGTACGACTCGAGCTACACGGGGTGGACGTCCGTCGAGCGCGCGACGCTGCGCTCGGACAACTCGGTCTATGCGCAGCTGACGCTCGACGTCGGCCCGGCCCGCGTCGCCTCGATGGCCCGCAAGCTCGGTGTCCGCACGCCGCTCCAGGTGAACGGCGCGTTCCCGCCCGCGATGGGCCTCGGCTCCGTCGCGGTCTCACCGCTCGACATGGCGTCGGCCTATGCCACGCTCGCCGCCGGAGGGATCTACAACGAGCCGACCGCGATTCGCAGGGTGATCCTGAACGGCAAGCGCGACGACCGCTGGGCCGTGCATCACCGCCGCACGCGGGTCGTTCCCGACGGCGTCGCATCGGTCGTCACGCGCATCCTCGAGGACAACGTTCGCTACGGGACGGGGACCGCCGCGGCGCTGAGCCGGCCCGCTGCGGGCAAGACCGGCACGACCGACAAGCACGCCGACGCCTGGTTCGTCGGGTTTACGCCGGGCCTCTCGACAGCCGTCTGGATGGGCTACACGCGCGGCGAGGTGCCGATGACGAACGTCCACGGCATCTCCGTCTCCGGCGGGTCCTTCCCCGCCCAGATCTGGCGCCGGTTCATGGATCCCGCGCTCGCCGGGCTTCCCGCCCGCGAGTTCCCGGAGCCTGCCCAGCCGGTGGTGTTCCAGCAGTGGCACCGAGGGCCGTCGTCGCTCTCGTACGACCCGTACTACGTGCCTCCGCCGAGCGCGCCGACGACCACCGAGGAGGAGACGACGACGGCCGCGCCCCCGAAGGACACGCAGCCGAAGAGTTCCGCGGCGCCGGCGAAGGATGCGGCGCCGTCGTCGGGCGCCGCGGACACGAGCTCCGGTCAGGGAGGCGCCTCCGCGAACGGCGGCCGCCCCGCCGAGCCGTGACCTCCAGATCGGCGCCGCTCGCCGCGGGCGTCGCCACGGCCTGCCTCGTCGGGGTTGCGTCGGCCACGGCGTGGCGCGACGGCTCGCCGCTCGTTCCGCGGGAGGGCGGTCTCGCCGAGCGTGGAACCGCCTGGCTCTTCCTCGTCCTGCTCGCCGCGGCGTTCGTCGCGTACCTCTCCGGGCTCGTCCTCCTGCGCCGCCGTTCGCTTGCGCTCCGCGCTGCGATCCTCGTCGCCGCGGCCGTGCAGCTCGTTCCGCTCGCTTCGCCGCTCCTTCTCTCGACCGACGCCTGGACGTACTGGGGCTACGGCTGGATCGCCGCCGAGGGTGGTGGAAACCCGTACGTCCAACCGCCGTCGGCGTTCCCGGCGAGTCCCGCAGCGCCTCACCTGGGCGCCGACTGGCGCGACACGACCAGCGTGTACGGCCCCGCGTTCACGCTTCTCTCCGAGCCCGTGGCCAGGATCGCCGGCTCGTCGGCGGACGCCGCCGCCTGGCTCTTCAAGAGCGTTGCCGCGCTAGCCGTGCTGGTCGCGACCGTCGCGGTCTCCCGGAGCTCCAGGCGGCCGGCGCTTGCGGCCGCGTTCGTCGGCTGGAACCCCGTGCTGGCGATCCACGCCGGCGGGGGAGGCCACAACGACGCGCTCATGGGCGCGCTGGTTGCGACGGCCGTCGCGCTGGGCGTGCATCGCCGGTCGTCCGCGAGCGGCGCGATGTGGGCGCTCGCGGCGCTCGTCAAGTGGGTTCCGCTCGTCTTCTTCGCGCTGGCCGCGCTCGCGGCGCGCGCCCGCGGACGGGCGACGGGAACGCTCGCCCTCGTCGCGACCCTGGTCGCCGTCGGCGCAGTTGTCGCGTGGCGCTACGGCCTCCACTGGCTCGGTGCGCTCGGCCCGCTCGCCGAGAACGCCGTGCGTCGGACGAGCTATGCCCTCCCCTCGCGCCTCGAGCAGCTCGGTTTCCCGCACGGGGTGGCCCTCGGGATCGCGTTCGCGCTGCTCGCCGCGGGGCTCGCCTGGCTCGCCCGGGACGCACTCGCCGGGCGCGCGCGGCTCGGGACCGCCGCCTCCCTCGTCCTTGCGACGACGCCCTATCTCGCCGTCTGGTACCTCGCGTGGGCGGTGCCCCTCGCGGCGCCGGAGGACGACGACCGGCTCGCCCGCCTCGCCGCGCTTGCCCTCACGGCGTACCTGCTGCCGCAGACGATCCCTCGTTGAGCCGGAGCACGACGATCCCGTCCTCGTCGAACCACACGCGGTAGCGCCCGCTCGCCCGCAGAGCGGCGAACGCACGACCGAACGGGCCCGGGGCGTCCGCCTGGTCGCGGTAGCTCGGACGTTGCTCGTCGACCGCGACCCAGCTCGCGTCGCCCAGCACCGGGAAGCTGAAGATGCGGCGGCGCTCGGACAGGTGAGCCCCGAGCGTGTTCGTCGCGCTCACCGGCGCGTCGGGAGGGATCACGGCGACCGCGCGCGCGGCGACCCGCGCGTGGTGACCCACGACGTGCTCGCGCGTCGCCAGGTCGGAGCCGAGCGGCACGTCGCGCCAGACGGGAAGCGGCCCGAGGAGCACACCGGCGAGGAACGTCGAGACGACGATGGCCCTCCCCTCGGGCCGGTTCGCCCACGCGTAGCGGCGCCGCAGCCGCGCCGCGCCGAGGACTGCGGCGACGAACAATCCCGGCAACGCGCCGGCCGTGTAGTGGAAGTGGATCGAGGTCTGCGTCCGCGTCCCGGAGAGGAGGTTCAGCAGCAGCTCTGGCGCGGCGGTCAGTGCGGCGAGCGGCGCGAGCAGCGGTAGCCCGAGGAGCGGGACGATCAGGCGCGCGAGGTACCCGAGGTCGCGAGCGCTCGTCAGCGCGTCGGCGATCGCGCCGGGGTCGGTGAGCGTCGTCCTGGCGATCCCGCCCGGTGATCCGCCGACCGCGTCGTAGCGGCTCTCGAACGGCGATCCGCCGCCGGGGGCGAAGTGCGGCACGACGAGCGCGACTGCAACGAGCGAGACGACCGTTCCCGCCACCGCGATCGCGAGGCCCGCGCGCCGTTTGCCGGGCCGCAGTGCGTACCAGAGGCCGATCACGGCGACGACGAGGCCGATCTGCTCCTTCGTCAGGCAGGCGAGCGCGGCGACCACGCCGAAGGCGACGAGCCGGTCGGAGTCGAGGAACCAGAATCCCCAGAGCAGGAGCGGCGTCGCGAGTGCGACGGGGTGGAAGTCGTCGAGGACGAGCCACTGCGTCGCCGGGTGGAGAAGGTAGGCGAGCCCGAACCCGGCGGCGGCCCAGTCGGAGCGGAGATGCCTGCGAGCGAGGAGGTAGACGGGGATCGCGCCGGTTGCGACGGCCAGGGCCTGCGTGACGAGGAGCATGGAGGCGTCCGGCCAGACCCACCAGAGGGGTGCGAAGAGGACGACGATCGGGTCGAAGTGCGCACCGAGCCGGGAGATCTGGCGTCCCGTGAGCCCCGTGACCGAGAGAACGTCGCCGTGCGCGGTCGACCAGACGGCCTGGACGAGGTTGCCGACGTCGAAGCGGCCGGTCCAGAAGGCCCGGTGCTGCAGGACGGCGAGCGCGCCGAGCCCGGCCGCGAACGCGACGCATCCCCCGGTGACGAGCCGCGCGGGACGCGTCACCGGTTCGCGGCCGTCCGCTCGAGCAGCGACCGCCAGCGCGCGCCGAGGACGTCCTCCGAGGCGTGCGCCTCGAAGGTCTCCCGTGCCGCGCGCGCCACCCGCTCGGCCAGCGCGTCGTCGGCCGCGAGACGTCGCACTGCCACGGCGAGCGCCTCGGCGTCTCCGGCGGGGACGAGGAGCGCGTCCGTGCCATCGCTCAGCAGCTCCCGCGCCGCCGGCGTGTCAGCCGTGATCACGGGCCGCGCGCATGCGAGCGCCTGGAACACCTTGTTCGGGATCACGCGAGCCGCCTTGTCGCCCGTCCCGAAGATGCCGAGCGCGCAACCCGCGCCACGGTAGGCGTCCGGTAGCTCCTCGTACGGGATCCAGGGGACGTGATCGACATTCGCGGGCCGACCGTCGAGCAGCCCGGCGAGCTGGCCGTCGCCGACGACCCGGAATGGGATCTCGGGCACGAGCGCCGCCGCGGCGAGGATCGTCTCGAGACCGTGGAGCGGGATCAGCTTCCCGACGAACAGGACGTGGAACTGCTCCGGCGGGTGCCACCCGGGACGGAAAAGCGGCTCGTCGGCACCCACCAGCGCGACGGCGACCCGCTCCTCGGGCAGGCCGAACGCCTGCCGGAAGAACGCGGCGTGCGCCTCCGTGTCGGCGACGACGAGGTCGGCGCCCCTGAAGGCGCCGTTGTCCACCGCGCGGAGGATCCCGGCGGCGGGCGAGTGGGGCCGGAAGCGCGCGCGGTCGCCGACAAGCGTGTCGTGGAGGGAGACCAGGGGGTTGAACACGACCGGCCGGCCGCGCGCCGTGCGCTTCGCCGCGGGCATGTCGAAGTGCCCCGGGTAGCCGACCAGGACAACGTCGGCGTCGTCGGCTCTTCGCCTGGCAAGCGAGCCTTCGGCGCGGGCCATCCGCGCCATCTGACCCAGTCCGAGCGACCAGTTGTGGCGCCCCCAGACCTCCCGGTGGCGCTCCACCACCGTCACCCCCGCGCGCCGCAGGCACGAGACGACCTGCGTGTTGCGGGGGGACGAGCGGTCGTACGTCCCGAAGTAGAGCGCCTTCACCTGCTACCGCAAGATCTCGTCCACGAGTCGCGACCGCCGGTCGTCGAGCGCGCGCAGCCGCTCGCGGTGCTGGCTCGTGACCAGCTCGGAGAGCAGGCCGAGCGACAGGAACTGGATGCCGACCACGACGAGGAGCACGCCCAACAGGAGCAGCGGTCGCTTGCCGATCGACTCACCGCCGATCTTCTCGATCGTCAGGTAGACGAGAATCCCGGTCCCGATCGTGCCGAGGAGCAGACCCAACCCGCCGAAGAGGTGGAGCGGGCGATGGCGGTAGCGGCTCATGAAGGTGACGGTCAGCAGGTCGAGGAACCCGCGCGCGTATCGCTCCATCCCGTAGCGGCTGCGGCCGTGCTCGCGAGGCCGGTGGTTGACCCCGAGCTCCGTGACCCGGAAGCCGAGGTCGTCGGCGAGGACGGGGATGAACCGGTGGAGCTCGCCGTAGAGGTCGAGCTCCCGGGCGACGTCGACCCGGAAGGCCTTCAGACCGCAGTTCATGTCGTGCAGGCGGACGCCCGAGAGCCAGCCCGTCACCGTGTTGAAGACCCGCGAGAGCACGCGCCGGGCGAGCGGGTCCGAGCGGTGTGTCTTCCAACCGGTCACGAGGTCGTACCCCTCGTCGAGCTTCGCGAGCAGCCGTGGGATCTCGGCGGGGTCGTCCTGCAGGTCGCCGTCGATCGTGACGACGATATCGCCCTCGACCTCGCGGAACCCCGCATCGAGCGCGGCGGCCTTCCCGATGTTCCGGCGGAGCCGGACGACCCGGATGTTCGGCGCGCTCGCATGGAGCCGGACGAGCGCGGCGTGCGTCGCGTCGCGGGAGCCGTCGTCGACGAAGACGACCTCCCACGGCTCGCCGCGGTCGGCCAGCGCCTGGGCGAGCTCGTCGTAGAGCCGCTCGACGGTGAGCTCCTCGTCACGGACGGGGACGACGACAGAGATCACGCGCCCGAGCGTACCCCGTGTGTACCGTCAGCGCCGTGGCCGATCCCGTCTCCGTCGAGGACGC